>CAZLHT010000105.1:0-5514 GCA_964559185.1 uncultured Natronomonas sp. | reverse complement strand
CTGTTCAGATACGGGTCGGCCGACTGACCACGGGTGCAAGAGCTGAAACCGATTCCAACGACGCTCTCACTCCCCGAACTTGCCGTCTGGGCATCGATTCGATCTATCTCCAAGTCGGATCCCCGTACCGTTGAGAGGCCTCTCGACGGTCGTCCATCCCGGTCGTGCCCGAAAGGTCCGCTTCATCCCGATCTCCAGAGCTAGGTATTCGTCCCGACCGTTCCGTACCGTGATAAAGGATACATTCTCGTCGACCGATCGTTCGCCGGCCGGGCGAGTCAGGCGACCAATTTTTCCCTATGGCAGCGGATGATTTTCCATGGAATACACTCCCCTCGGGTCGACCGGAATCGAAGTGAGCGAAATCTGTCTCGGCTGTATGAGTTTCGGTGCTGGCTCCCGCTATGGCTGGACGCTCGAAGAGGAGGAAAGCCGACCGATCATCGAACGGGCTATCGACCTGGGGATCAACTTCTTCGATACGGCGAATATCTACCAGTACGGGGCATCGGAGCGCATCCTCGGGAACGTTCTTGCCGACTACGATCGGGACGCCCACGTGGTGGCAACGAAGGTGTACATGCAGATGGACGAGGAGAACCCCAACAGCGGCGGGCTCTCGCGAAAGGCGATCGAGCAGGAACTGTCCAACAGTCTCGATCGGCTCGGGATGGAGTCGATCGATTTCTATCAGACCCATCGCTGGGATTACGACACCCCGATCGAAGAGACGCTCAGAACCCTCGACGACGCCGTTCGGCGAGGAGATATCAGACACTTCGGTGCTTCCTCGATGTGGACCTACCAGTTCGCCGAGGCGCTCCACGCCAGCGATCGCCTCGGCCTCGATCGGTTCGCGACGATGCAGAACCACTACAATCTGACCTACCGCGAGGAGGAACGAGAGATGCTTCCGTTCTGCGAGCGGGAGGGAATCGGGGTCGTGCCGTGGAGTCCGTTGGCGAAAGGATTTCTCACCCGTCCTCACGAGGAGATGCAGGCAACCGAGCGGGGTGAGGTCGACAAACATCTCCACAACCGACCCTACGACGAGAAGGGTGGCAAGGAGATAAACGAGCGGGTTCAGGAACTGGCCGCTCAAGAGGGTGTAACGATGGCGCAGGTCGCGCTGGCGTGGATCCTCGACAAGGAGTGGGTCGACGCGCCGATCATCGGCACGACGAGCGTCGAGCACCTCGAGGAAGCCGTCGAGGCAACCGAGCTCGACCTCTCCGAAAGCGACATCGAGTACCTCGAGGAACCCTACGATCCGCTACCCGTCTCGAGCCACGAGTAGGGTCACCCAGAGGGTCTTCGAGCTGTTTGATCACGTCGGCAGACACGCCTGCCACCGTCGGCAATAACGCCCACGGAGAGGGTTTATGTCGATCCGAACTCCATGCGACACTATGCAACCGGAGTCCGACTCGGGATACGACTGTGCGTTTCTGGACGACGTGCTCGCGGACGGCCGAGTCGCCCACACGGAGAGCGTCCGAACCCAGTACGCGACCGACGCGAGCCCCCATGAGGGACATCTTCCGGCCGCGGTCTGCTGGCCGGCTTCGAGCGCGGAGGTCGCCGATGTCCTCTCGGCGGCAAACGAACGCGAGATTCCGGTCACGCCGCGGTCGGGCGGTTCAGGACTCGAGGGCAACGCGATCCCCGTCGCCGGCGGGATCGTCCTCAGTACGGCCGAGATCGACCACGTCGATGTGTCGCCCGAGGACCTCCAGGTAACCGTCGGGGCGGGCGTGGTCTACGACGATCTGAACGAGCGGCTGGCGCGGTACGGACTCCGATTTGCGCCCGGTATCTCGAGTGGCGACATCGCGACAATCGGCGGGATGATCGCGACGAACGCGAGCGGCTTCAACGCGGTCCGGTACGGGGAGACGCGCGATCACGTCCGACATCTCGAGGTAGTCACCGCCGATGGCCGGATTCTCGACTGCGGCCGGGGAGTGGTCAAGACGTCCGCGGGGTACAGCCTGAAAGACATCTTTATCGGCAGCGAGGGAACACTCGGGGTCGTCACCGAGGTGACGCTCGGCCTGGTCGGGATCCCAGAGTACCGACGGGCGGCGATCGTCACCTTCCCCACTCGAGTCGACGCGTCGGCGGCCGTCGCCGACGCGATCGGCTCGGCGTTGATCCCCGGGGCGATCGAGTTCGTCGACACGAAGGCGATCGAGATGTTGAACGACTATCACGATGAGGTGTCCTTCGAGGAGCGACCGACGCTCATCATCGAACTGCACGCGAATAACAGCGGGATCGAAGAGGACCTCGCGTTTGCGAAGTCGATCTGTGAGGACCACGGAATGCTTTCGTGGGAGGCAGCCGCCGAGGAGAACCTAGACGACATCTGGCAGGCTCGCCGCGACAAGTATCCGGCGACACAGAGCTACCGCGAAGGGTGGGAGATCGCGCTGGTGGGCGACGTCGTCGTTCCGATCTCTCAGTACCCGAAGATCGTCGAAGAAGTCTCCCGCGCCAGTGAGGATCTCGATCTGTTGACGTCCTGTGTCGGTCACGCGGGCGACGGCAACCTCCATTTCACGCCCTTGGTGGATCCCGACGACGAGGGGATGGTCGAGCGAGCCCACGAATTGAACGACCGAGTGGTTCGGAAGGCGATCGAACTCGGAGGTAGCGCGACCGGCGAACACGGCATCGGCATGGGCAAACGACAGTTCATGGCGCAAGAACACGGCGAAGCGATCGACCTCATGCGGTCGCTCAAGACGATGCTCGATCCGAACGGGATATTGAACCCGGACAAGGTGCTTCCGGACGACTAAGACGGTCGGCCTACCGCCGGACGGCTCGCCTCGTCACACGCCCACAGGTTCATATGGTGGCTCCGAAAAAGGGGCACGAAAGCATGTATTCGGACTTCGCGGCGCGGTTGTCATCGAGCATCTGGCCCAACTTCGGTGAGACGCCCGCTCGGTCGACGGAGACGCCCGAGATCACCGGGCTGTCGACGGTCGTCGTCGACGGCAACTTCCCGTGGACGATCGTCCGCCTCGAGACGGACGCTGGCGTGATGGGGATCGGTGAAGCTTATCCTTCACCGGGCGTCCACGAGGTGATCACGGACTACTTCGAACCCGTCCTCGTGGGCGAGAATCCACTCGACGTCGAGCGGCTGTATCACCTCATGCGTGAGAGCCTCTCGGGGCGAGGATCCCAGCAGGGAATCGGGACGATCGCGATCAGCGGCATCGAGCTCGCTCTCTGGGACACGGCCGGCAAGATTCTCGAACAACCGGTATATCAACTGCTCGGCGGCAAGATCCGCGAGGAGGTCCGCATGTACGCCGACTGCCACGCCGGCGAGGGGATGGTCGAGGCCGCACTCCACGAACAGCCCGAAGGGACCTATAAGGCCGAGGCCTACGCCCGCGCCGCCAGATCCGCAGTCGACGACGGCTACGAGATCGTCAAGTTCGACCTCGACGTCCCATCCGGTCGGGATATCGACACGCTCTCACGGCACTTCGACCGGCCGGAGATCGAGCACAAACGGGGGCTCGTCGAGGCCGTGACCGAGGAGGTCGGCGGCGAGGCGGAGGTCGCGGTCGACCTCCACTGGAACTTCAGCGTCGAGGCGGCCGAGAAACTGTGTGCAGCCCTCGAGCCGTACGACCTCGCGTGGATCGAGGATCCGCTCCCGCCCGAGAACGCCGACGCGCTTGCGACGCTCAACCGGAGCGTCGAACAGCCCCTCCTCACCGGCGAGAACCGCTACGGACGTCACGGTTTCCGAGATCTTGTCGAGGCAGAGGCCGTTTCCTTCGTCGCGCCGGACATCCCGAAGACCGGCGGTATCGCGGAGACGAAGAAGATCGCCGAACTGGCCGACATCTACTACCTGACGATGAGCCCGCACAACATCGGCAGCCCCATCGCGACGATGGCCGGTGTTCACGTCGGCGCGACGGTTCCGAACTTCCTCGCACTGGAGTTCCACGCCCGCGACGTACCGTGGTGGGACGACCTCGTTGCCAGCGACGAGCAGCTAATCCGAAACGGTCGCATCGAGGTACCGGACGATCCGGGGCTCGGTATCGAACTCGACTGGGACGTCGTCGATGAACACAGGAAATAATAGCGATCATCTGCTCCAAGAAAGATTAATAACTTTGTCTTCGAAATCCCTGCGAGAGGATGACAGACGAGACCCAACAGTCTGACGAACGGACCGACATAGAGCGGCTTGACAGGGAACACGTCTTCGGAACGTGGGCGTTCCAACAGGAGGTCGATCCGACCGAAATTACGGGCGCAGAGGGCGTCAGATTCACCGATGCGAACGGGAATGAGTTCATCGATTTTTCCGGCCAGCTCATGTGTTCGAACCTGGGTCACTCCGCCGACGGCGTGGCCGACGCGATCGCCGAGCAGGCCCGCGAGGGGGCATACTTCGCCCCCGGCTTCACAACGGAAGCTCGGGCCCGGCTCGGAGAGAAACTCGCCGAGGTCACCCCGGGAAATCTCTCAAAGACGTTCTTCTCGACAAGCGGTACCGAGGCCGTCGAAGCCGCGATCAAGATCGCTCGCATGTATACGGGTAACCAGAAGATCGTCTCCCGGTACCGATCCTACCACGGCGCGACGGCCGGCTCGATCAGCGTCACCGGCGATCCTCGGCGGCTGAAGGCCGAGCCAGGCGTACCGGGCACGATCAAGGCACCGGACCCGTACGCCTACGGCTCGTCGTTGGATCCGATGGAGAGCCTGGAGTACATCGACGAGATGCTGATGCTCGAGGGCGATACGGTCGCGGCGGTGCTCGTCGAGCCGATCGTCGGCTCGAACGGTATACTGGTTCCGCCCGACGAGTACCTGCCGCGCCTGAAAGAGATTGCCCACGAACACGGCGCGCTCCTGATCTGTGACGAAGTTATGGCCGGGTTCGGTCGCACCGGCGAGTGGTTCGGCTGCGACGTCTTCGACGTTACTCCCGATATCATGACAATGGCAAAGGGACTCTCTGGCGCCTACGCGCCGCTCGGGGGAACGATCGTCACTCCCGAAATCGCCGACTACTTCGAGGACGAGATGTTCTGTCACGGCCACACCTACGCCGGCCATCCGGTCGCCTGTGCGGCCGGTCTCGCCGCCATCGAGACCTACGAAGAGAAAAATCTCATCGACCACGCAAGCCAGATCGGTGACTACCTCGGCGACCGCCTCGAAAGACTCGCCGAAACCCACCCGAGCGTCGGCGACACGCGTGGAGTCGGGCTCTTCCGCGGCATCGAGTTGACGAAGAGGCCGGACGAACGCGGTCCATTCGGCGAACGGGATGACAAAATTTCGATGGGGTCGACGGTCGTTGATGAGGTTGCTGCAGCTGCCGCCGACGAGGGTGTTTACGTCGCAAACATGATCAACACGCTCATCATCGCACCGCCGCTGCCGATCTCCGAAACCGACATCAACGAGGCCGTAGCGGCCCTCGATACGGCACTCGAGGTCTCCGACGCAGCGATGGTTCGCTGA
>CAZLHT010000104.1:0-5560 GCA_964559185.1 uncultured Natronomonas sp. | reverse complement strand
TCGTCGAAAAGCACCGCACGCGACGAAAGCTCGAGGAATCGGAACGGAAATTTAGCAAACTGGTCGAGAACTCCTCGGATTTCGTGTCGATCGTGTCGGCGGAAGGCCGCTTCGAATACGTCTCTCCCTCCTGTGAACACATCGTCGGATATTCCCAAGAGGAGATGGTCGGAGAGTCCGTGTTCACGTACGTCCACCCCGACGACCGACAAAATGTGATGGAGACGTTCTTCGAAGCCGTCGAAGATGCGGAGATGACTCCAGTCATCGAGTTTCGACTGAACGGGGGCGAGACCGAGGAGATCACGAGCGAGACCGAGGAGGTCATCCTCGAGTCTCGGGGAACGAACCTGCTGGCGGACGACGTCGTGTCGGGGTTCGTGGTGAATACCCGCGATATAACCGACCTGAAAGAGCGCGAACGGGATCTCGAACGGCGAAACGAACAGCTCGAACGCGTCAAAAGCCTCATCACGCACGATATCCGGAACCCGCTGTCCGTCGCCCTCGGCTCGATCGAGCTGTACCAAGAGACGGAAGAGGAGTCCCACATCGAGACGATCGAAAAGGGTCTTCACCGGATAGACACGCTCATCGATCAGACGAACGTGCTGGCGGATCAACCGGGACGAATCAAAGAGACGGAGGCCGTCCCGCTCGAAGAGACCATTCGATTGGTGTGGGACACGGTCGAGACAAAGGAGGCGACACTCCACGTCGAGGAATCAAAACGGATCGAGGCCAACGCGGATCGACTGAAACAGTTATTCGAGAACTTGATTCACAACGCCGTCAAACACGGCGGCGAGGACGTCACGTGTACCATCGGAACGATGGAGAGCGGGATATATGTCCAGGACGACGGCGACGGTGTCCCCGAGAAAGACCGCGGACTCGTCTTCGAATCCGGGTATACCACCGGCGACGATGGTATGGGACTCGGGTTGACCATCGTCGAACGCATCGTGACCGGACACGGGTGGGAAATCGAGGTCACTGAGAGTCCGGATGGCGGTGCGCGATTCGAGATCACCGGAATAACGTTTCGACCGACCGTTTACGAGTGACACTCCGAGAGCCGAAAGCGGACGGCCTCAGAGCGCCTCCTCGATCGTTCGCGCGGTCGCGCTGCCAACACCCTCGACGCCCTCGAGTTCCTCGCGGGAAGCGGCGCGGACCCCCTCGAGGCTGCCGAAGCGACGGAGCAGCCGCCGCCGGATTTCGGGGCCAACGCCGTGGAGTTCGTCGAGCGGCGTCGAAACCGCATCGCGGATCGTCTGGTGGTACTGGACGGCGAATCGGTGGGCTTCGTCGCGAACGCGCTGGAGGAGGTGGAGGGCGGGATCGTCGTCCGCCCAGTCGCGGACGCCCTCGTCGGTGATGACAAGCTCGTCGGCCTTCGCGAGGGAGACGGCGGAGACCGACCACCCGGTCTCCGCGAGCGCGTCCCGAGCCGCGCCGAGTTGGCCCTCGCCGCCGTCGATCACGAGCAGATCGGGGTCGGGCCGGTCGTCTCTACCCTCGATCGCCCGCCGGGCCCGCCATCCGACGAGGGAACGCACGTTCGCGTAGTCGTCGTTCGTCTCCTCGAGTTTTTTCCGCCGATAGTCGCGTTTTTCCGGCGATCCATCGAGGAAAGCCACGTTGCTGCCGACGACCGCTTTTCCGGCGGCGTGGCTCACGTCGAACCCCTCGATTCGCTCTGGCCGCTCGATCCCCAGTCGACGGGCGAGCGCGGTCGCGCCGTCCGCTTCGCCCACCTGACTTCTGGCGTTTTTCAGCGCGAGTTCGACGAGCGTTGCCTCCCGACCCGCCCCCGGCACCCGGACCGAGACCCCTTCGCCGTCGAGCCAGCGATCCAGTTCGGGATCGTCGAAGCGTTCGGGAAGGAGCAACGCATCCGGCAGCGACCGATCCGCGTAATACTGCGGGATGAACGCAGCGAGCACGGAGGCGATCCGATCCTCGTCGTCGGGGGCCTCGACGCGGTGGCGAGCGCGGTCGATCAGTTTTCCCCCCTCGCTGTGAAGTCGGGCGACGGTCGCCTCGCCGCCCTCGATCGCGACGCCGAGCACGTCGACGAGATCCGCCTGTCGACCGAGAACGGCCTCGCCGCCACCGCCGTGAAACGCCTCGACTGCGTCGAGTTTATCCCGGATGGCGGCGGCGCGCTCGAACGCTCGCGCTTCGACCGCGGTCTCCATCTCGCGACGAAGGGGGCCGGCGAGTGCGCCCGTCTCGCCCTCAAGAAACCGGACGGCCGAGACGACGTCCTCGGCGTACTCCTCGAGCGAAATTTCGCCGGTACAGGGGGCGCTGCACAGCCCCATCTCGTGATCGAGACACGGTCGATCGCGACCCGCGTACTTGTGATCCGAACAGCCCCGGAGACCGTAGACCGATCGGAGCGCTTTGCACACCGTATCGACGCGGCCTTTGTTCGTGAATGGACCGAAGACGGTCGCGCCCTCCGGCGGATCGCGCGTGATCTCGATTCGCGGCGCGTCGTGATCCGTCAAGGCGACGAGCGGATAGGATTTGTCGTCCTTTAGCCGGACGTTATAGCGCGGCTGGTGGCGCTTTATGAGGTTCGCCTCGAGCAATAGCGCCTGCGTTTCGGTGTCGGTGACGGCGAAATCGATACGCATCGCAGCCTCGACCATCCGACGGATCCGCTCGCTGCGGGGATCGGTATACGAGCGAACCCGATCGCGGAGATCGACGGCTTTGCCGACGTACAGCACCCGGTCGTCGGCCTCGAACTGGTAGACGCCGGGCGCGCTCGGAAGCTCGCCGGCTCGATCTCCGACCGCAGCCCTGTCCATACCGAGACGGTGGGACCGGATCCGTATCAGCGTAACGCGTCGGGTCGCGGCCGAGGTCGGAACGGAGGAATCGATTCGAAGACGGGAGCGGCAGGTACAAACCGAAACCGCCCCTCGTTCCCGACGATGACCGACACCGAACGTCTCTGGCTCGTCGAACGCGAGTACGGCGACGAGTCGCTCGTCGAGCTCGTCTACGCGACGCCGGACGGATCGGGCTGCGTGGTGAAACACTTCAGCGTCCACCTGCTTCGCTCGAGAGAGATCACCGCCGCGATCGACGTCGCTCCCGAACGCGTCGAGACGGTCGACGACAGAGCAACGAGATCGCGGTACGCGGAGCAAGCCCGACGCGTCCGGGAGTCCCACAAGCCGGACGAGACGGTGTGACACCCCCGACACGAGCCTCAAGGCCTATATCCCATCGGGCGAAACTCGAACCCGATATGGCCGCCATCGAACTGGACGGCGTCGAAAAGTCATTCGGCGACGTGCGAGCGCTTCGCGGCGTCGACCTCGAAGTCGAAGAGGGCGAGATATTCGGCTTTTTGGGTCCCAACGGGGCCGGAAAGTCGACGACGATCAACATCCTCCTCGATTTCGTCAGGCCGGACACGGGATCGGTCAAGGTGCTCGGGCGCGACGGACGCGAAAACACCGTCGAAATCAGGGGGCGAACCGGCGTCCTTCCGGAGGGATTCGACGTCTACGATCGGTTGAGCGCGCGCGAACACGTGCAATTCGCCATCGATTCGAAGGAGACCGACGAGGATCCCTACCCGGTGCTGGAACGGGTGGGCCTGGAGGACGCCGCGGACCGGAAGGCCGGCGGGTTCTCGACCGGGATGTGCCAGCGGCTCGCGCTGGCGATGGCGCTCGTCGGTGAGCCGGAGCTGCTGGTGCTCGATGAGCCCTCCTCGGGACTCGACCCGAACGGGGCCCGCGAGCTCCGCGAGATCGTCGAGCGGGTGGCTGAGGCGGGGACGACGGTCTTCTTTTCGAGTCACATTCTGGGCCAGGTCGAGGCGGTCTGTGATCGCGTCGGGATCATTCGCGAGGGCGAACTGGTCGCCGTCGACACCATCGAGGGGCTCCGCGAGAACGTCGGCGGCGGCTCGACGCTCGTCGTCGAGGTCGATTCGGTCCCCGACGGGGTCACCCACCGCCTGAAGAGCCTCGACGGCGTGACGGAGGTGACCGTCGACGGTGCGACGCTACGAATCGCCTGCCAAGACGGAGTCAAGATGGACGCGATCGGAGAACTGGAGGATTCGGGCGCGGACGTCCGGGACTTCTCGACCGAAGAAGCGCCTCTGGAGGATCTCTTCGCGACCTACGCGGGAGGCGACGCATGAGCTGGCGAGCCGTCGCGGAAAAGGACTTCAGGGATTCGATCCGTTCCCGTCTGATGGTCGCCGTCGCTGTCCTGTTCGTCGCGTTCACCGGGGGCGGCATCGCGCTGGGATCGGCGTTCGGCATCGAGCAGGGAGCTGTCGTCGGGCTCATTCTGCAGGTACTTTTGAGCGGAATGAGCATATTCATCCCCCTGATCGGGATCGGAATCGCCTATCAGGCCATCGCCGGCGAGCGCGAAAGCGGGAGCCTGAAGCTTCTACTCTCGTTGCCGAACTCCCGGCTCGACGTCGTCGTCGGCAAGTTCCTGGGCCGGTCGGCCGTCTTGAGCGTCGCCGTCGTCATCGGATTCGTCTCGATGCTGCTCGCCACCGCCATCACGTTCGACGGCGACGTCCAAGCCGAAGTCATCCTGACGTTCATGTTCGCGGTGCTTCTGTTGGCGATCGTCTTCGTCAGCATCGCGGTGAGCGTGTCGGCGTTCGCGCGCTCGACGTTCGCCGCCGCGATCGGCGGATTCGGTCTCTTCGTGGTATTTCAATTCGCCTGGGGCGGGCTCATCTTCCTGCTTCGGTACGTCGCGAACGGATTCGAAACGCCGGCGTTCGGGAGCGAACTCCCCGCCTGGGCGGAGGTGCTGTACGTGGTAAACCCGATGACCGGCTGGCAGCAAGCGACGGCGTGGCTGCTCCGGCGAGTGTCCGACGAACAAAGCACCCAGCAGGCGGCCGACGCGTTCTATCTCGAGCCGTGGTTCGGGTTCGTCGTGTTGGCGTTCTGGGTCGCGCTCCCGCTAGCGGTGGGCTATTTCCGTTTCGAGTCGACCGATCTGTAGTCGTCTCCGGTTTCGAATCGACCCACTCGAAATGCCCGTCCGCTTACCGTCGAACGGCCGTCAGACGACAGTTTCACCTAGCTCTCGTACTGCGGTTTCACTTCCACTCCGCATGCGCGGGTTTTATAATACCTCCGACCCCTCTTTCGGATGCACACGCTCCTTCCCTTTCCGTCGTCGTGCCGCCGAGCGGTCGCGTCGGAAGACATACCCCACCGCGTCGAATAAGCGGAGATATGCTCGAACTCGAAGACGTGACGGCGGCCCGAGAGCGCGTAGCCGAGACAGCGCGTGAGACCCCGCTGGAACGCTCGATGACGTTCTCGGAGCGGACCGGTGCGGAGATCTGGCTCAAATTGGAGAACTTCCAGCGGACCGGTTCGTTCAAAATTCGCGGCGCGACGAACAAGATCGCGCTCCTGAGCGAGGCCGAGCGAGAGGCGGGCGTCGTCGCCGCCAGTGCCGGCAACCACGCCCAGGGCGTCGCGCTGGCGGCGACGCAGGCCGATGTCGATTCGACCATCGTCATGCCCGAATACGCCCCGAT
>CAZLHT010000103.1:0-5567 GCA_964559185.1 uncultured Natronomonas sp. | reverse complement strand
ACCTACCGTCCGCCCGCGTGAAAACGTTTCGTTCTCGGCCCCAAGGGATTTAGCGGCGGTCGGTGAACGGCGTGCATGGTTACAACACTCGAGATCGGCCTACTGGTCGTCGCGTTGGCGCTCCTGTTCGGTGCCTACCGCATCATCCGTGCGATTAAACCATTGATCGTGAACGCCGTCGTCGGAGTGATCGTGCTACTCATCGCGAGCGCGATCGGTTTCGGCGTGGAGATCACGCCCGTTGCGGTGCTCATCTGCGCGGTGGGCGGAATCCCGGGGGCGATCCTCGTCCTCCTTCTCGCGTACACCGGCATCGCCTTCGCCGGGATGGCGGTTCCGATCGGCGTTCTGGCGCTCGGATAGCCATAACAGACGATCGTCGACCAGTCGCTCGGGTTGCGGATTCGTTCCGCTCACTCCTCGTTGCGCAACTCGAGTTGCGCAACGAGCTCGTAGGAGTCGCTTCCCGCTCGAACGGCATCAAGTATCGTGAAGGCTTCGTCGGGGGCCAAAAAGTGCTCGGTAACGGCCCGCCCGAGCGGTGTCGGATCGAAGCCGTCGATGAACTCGTACTCCAGGAGTTTGCCGACGGCGTGTTTTGTGGGTACGTCACCGACCATTCGATCGTTGAGCCGCTTCGCTTTCTTCCCGGCGACCGTGACGTTCGCGAGCGTCTCCTCGACGGCGGCGGTCTCGTCGTAGCGCGTCACGACCGGCTCCATCTCGCCTTTCAGGAGTTTGAACGCGACCTCGTCCTCGGACATCTCCATCGAGTTGTGGTACGTACACTCGGGTTCGACGAGGAGGTAGACGACTCCTCGATCGTGATAATCGGGACGACCGGCCCGGCCGAGCATCTGTTCGAACTCCTGAACGGAGAGCCACTCGATGCCCATCGCGAGCGAGTCGAAGATCACCTGCGAGGCGGGAAAGTCGACGCCGGCAGCCAGCGCGGCGGTCGTGACGACAGCGGCGAGATCCTGATCGCCGAACTGCCGCTCAACCCGTTTTCGCTGCCCGTAATCGAGCCCGGCGTGATAGGGCGCAGAGTCGTACTCTAATCGTCTGGAGATTTCGTGACAGCGCCGCCGGGAGTTCGTGAAAACGATCGTCTGGCCGCGATATCCCTTCGAAGATTTCGCGTCGAACGCCCGCCGAACGAGCTTGTTCTCGATGTCGACCTTCTCGTGTCCGTCGGCGAAGGTGACGTGGCGTTCGATCGGCACCGGCCGCTCCTCGAACTCGATGAGTCGTGCGTCGAGTTTGCCGGCGAGCGTTGAGGCGTTGCCGACGGTCGCGGACAGATACACCCACTGGGTGTCGCAGCCGTTCGACTCGGCGTACTGTTTCAGTCGGGAGACGAGCCCGTCGAGCCGGTGACCGCGTTCGTCCGCGCCGAGGTTGTGTACCTCGTCGATGACGACCGTCCCGATTTCACCGAGGTCCTTCTCCGTTCGGAGCGCGTGGTCGATCCCCTCGTAGGTCCCGACGATGACGTCGGCGTTCGGATCGAAGCGATTGCCGTCGTCGCGGATACGGGAGGAACCGACTCGGATCGTCACGTCGAGGAGGTCGCCGTACTCGTCCCGGAAGTCGTCGTACTTCTGGTTCGCGAGCGCGACGAGCGGGACGAGAAAGAGGAGTTTCCCCTCGCCCGTTAACGCGCGATCGACGCCGGCGAGTTCGCCGACAAGCGTCTTGCCGGTTGCCGTCGCGCTGACGACGAGTTGATCGCGGCCCTCCAGGAGGCCGTTTCGGACGGCGAGACTCTGGACGGGGAGGAGTTCTTCGAACTTCTGGAGCCGGGATTTCAACTCGCTCTGGACGTCTAGCTCTCGCGTGGAAACGAGGTCGATTTCGTCCGTCGTCGCGCCGATTTCGTCGAACTTCGTCAACTCGGGATCGAGTTGTCCGGACAGTAGGTTCGCGACGCGCTCGAGGTCGCCCACTTCGAGGAGGAGTTCCTCTAGGCGGTCACGGGAGGCGGACCGAAGCCCGCGGTAGTTCGCCTCCCGTTCGAGTTCCCGCTTCGCGCAGTCCGGACAGATGTGCTCGTTATCGGCTTTGATCGCCGTCTTCGAGGTCAACGGAGAATACCGTCCTTTTCCGGAACAGTACCGGCAGGTTCGGACCTGCTTCGAATCGAGCTGATAGCCGTCGAGCATCGATTCTATTTCCTCTCTCCCGCGCGCTGAGGTTTGCTCGGAGATACGAATCCGCGAGGCGCGCCGGGCCATCTCGACGAACTGCTCCGGGCGGCGGGGGATATCGTCGTCGCCGTCCTTGATTCGAAATCGCCCCGGACGAGGGCCGGCGCTCGTCTGTTGTAACTCGAGGCGGCCCTGGAGCAGTCGGTCGCCGTCGCGACGGACGACGACCGCGTACTCGTCGCCGGCCTCGTGTAAGAACAGCGTTCCCACGTCGGCGACCTGTTTCGACACGTCTTCGGGTAGTGGATCGGAGTATTTCAGGGGTTCGGCTTCGCGATTGGGGTACCCTTCGGACGGTCTTTGGAGCCGACGTCGCTCTCTACCGACCCGTCACGTGCGCTTGAGAACCCACAACGCGGCGAGCCCGCCGACCGCGATCACCAGCCAGTAACTCGTCAGCCGATACAGCGTGGTGACCGCGAGCGCTTCGCCGCTCGTGATCGCGGTCAGCGCGACCAAAAGTGCGACGACCGTCCCCTCGATGGCACCCAACCCGCCGGGAAGCGGCGTCGACCCGGCGATGACGCTCACCGGAACGACGAAACAGACGAGCAATAGCGAAATCGGCACATCGAGCGCGAGGCCAGAGAAGTACAGCGGGAGCGCGAACAGCACCCAACCGAGGTAGGCGAATCCCGTCGCGGCCAGCAGTGCCCGAGGCGACTCGGCGATCACTTCGATCGAGCCGTAGAGTCGGTCGATACGATCACGGGCCGATTCGATCGAGAATCGCCCGGTTCGTTTCGCTATCGGACCGAGAATTTCCAAGACGATCGATCGAAGTCGCTCGCGCTCTCGCCACGCGAGTATCATCACGATCGGGATGGCCACCGCGAGTCCAACGAGCAGGACGGCGAACCCCTCGATGGACTCGACGAATCGGTTCGAGACCAACAGATAGCCGAGTCCGACCCCGCCGACGGTGAAAAACGGAAGCATTCGGATCAGATCGGCGGTCACGACGCTGGCGAGACTTTGCTCGTAGGTCGCCTCGGTATCGCGCGAGAGCACGTACGCGATGAACGGTTCGCCGCCGGCCTGTCCCATCGGCGTGACGTAGTTGGCGAACGTCGCGGCGAGAAAGGTGACCACAAGCTTCCGGTAGGGGACGGAGACGCCGACAGTCCGGATAACGATCTGCCAGGTTTTTGCCCACGTCGCGAGACAGAGAAGCGTCGAGAGACACGCGATAGCGATCCACCGCGGACTCGCGGTACGGAGTTGAGCGATCGCCTCATCCCAGCCGATGACGGCACCGAGCACGTAGACGAGAAAGAGCGCGATTGCGAATCCGAGGAGGATCCTGCCGAGGGTGGCCCGACCGGTGTTTCCCGTCCCCCCGATTCGGTCTCGATCAGACACCGGTCTTCGTCACCCGGTACCACTCGCCGTTCCAGGTGAGCGCGTACTCGAAGACGGCCTTGACCGTGAGGATGCCGTGGCCCAGATACACGAGTGGGGCGAGAACGATCGTCCACGAGGGAAAGCCGACGCGTCCGTCGAGGAAGTCTCGGCTCCAGACGCTGGCGATCATTCCGAAGATGCTACCGAAGGCGGCGAGCACGGGCTCGGGGTTGAGAAGCAGCAACATCAGGATCTGCGCGCTCAACACAAGGAGCACGCCCCCAGCGAGGACGGCGCCCAGCGCCCGTCCGACCGCGACGAGATCCGACGTGCCGACCGGCCCCTTGAGCACCTCCCGGATTCGATTCTTGCAGACCTCGATGTGACCGATTCGCCAGCGTTTTCTCTGTCCCCAGAGATCCGCTACCGTGTGCGGTGCCTCCATCGAACTCGTACATTGGCGGTTCGCTGCCACCGAGAGATCCGCGCGATGTACCTGATGTGAGAAATAGATGTCCTCGGTCAGCACGTCGGCGAAACCGCCGACTGCGTCGAACGCCTCCTGGGTGAAGCCGGTCGCCGAACTCTGACAGTGGGTAAAACCGAAGAGGTCGCTCATTAGATATCCCGCCTGCACGGCGATCCGCTCGCAGTACGCGAGCGTCTCGACGGCGCCGGTCGGTCGGGGAACCCGCCGGCCCTGAAACACGTCCGCGCCGCCGGTCAACTCGCCCATCGCGGTGGAGACGAACTCCGGAGAGGCTCGTTCGTCGGCGTCGAACACCACGAAATAGTCGGCGTCCCCGCGTTCGACCGCGCAGTTGATCGCGGTCGCCTTCGATCCGGGCGAATCGTTGAGCAGACACGAGACCGTCTCGTGGCGGGTGGCCAGTTCTTTCGCCCGCTCCCGCGTCGGCTCGTCGTTCGGCTCGACGACGATGACTATCTCGAGGGGATCGTAGTCGTTTTCGAGCAGGCTGATGACGCTCTCGTTGACGACGTCGGCGTCGCGATACGCGGGGACGATGGCTTGAACCCACGGCCCCGAAGTTCGCTTTTCGGTCGATGGACCGCCGAACCAGACGTCGTAGCCGAGCAGAAAACCTGTAACCGCGATCGTGACGGCGAACAATCCGACGTAGAACTCGCCTTCGAAAAAGTCAAATTGGAAGAGGAACGGCTCGATTATCACCATCCAGAGGTCTCCCCCCGTGAGGAACCCGAGCGTCAACAGGCCGGCGATCCCGAGGAACGTTCCGGTCCGTTCGACAAGGCGGTAGATCCTCGATCTCATCACCTCAGAACAGTCAGGGTCGACTATTCAACGTTGTGTTTGATTCCAACTGCTTCCTTCAGCTTCGACACACGACGATCACTTCTAGCGGTTTTGGGAACAGCATCATTCTCGGCGACCGGGTCTGATCTCGATCGAGGAGGTCCGGCGGAGGAGATCGGAGTACTCGTCGACTTCGGTGTTCAGAAGGGGGTGCCTACGACACCGAGCGGGCGTATATTTTTGTTCGCGTAACCCGTCGTAGAACGTATGACCGATTCACGAACCGAGGTGCTCGTCGTCGGGGGCGGCCCGGCCGGCCTGAGCGCCGCGCTCTTCGCACGGAAGAACGGCCTCGAAACGACCCTCCTCGACACGGACAAGACGTGGCTGCACAAAGCGCACCTGTTCAACTACCTCGGCGTGGGCTCGATCGACGGCTCGGCCTTCCTCGAAACGGCCCGCACGCAGGTAGATCACTTCGGTGTCGATCGCATTCAGGGGGACGAAGTCACGGATGTCTCCTCGACCGACGACGGCTTTGCGGCCGAAACGGCTGACGGAGGGTACGCGGCTGATTACCTCGTCTTGGCGACCGGCGCGAACAGGGAGTTGGCCGATTCGCTCGGTTGTGCGTTCGACGGGGATGTCGTCGACGTCGACGTGACGATGGAGACGAGCGTCGCCGACGCCTACGCCACCGGCGCGATGGTCCGCGCCGAGGAGTGGCAGGCGATCAT
>CAZLHT010000102.1:0-5580 GCA_964559185.1 uncultured Natronomonas sp. | reverse complement strand
TGGGGGCACATCTACGCGATCACGGGGCTGGGCGCGAAGCACGTCTGCACCCGCGGCGTCGACGCGGAATCGATATTCGCCGCGATCAACGACGAGAACGTCACATACCTCTGCGCCGCCCCGACCGTCCTCAACATGCTTCTCGATTACCACGACACCCACGAGGTGTCGACGACCGGCGACGCCGACGTCCGCGTGGCGACCGCGGGCAGCGCACCTCCGGAAGCCACCATCCGGACGGTCGAAGACGAGTTCGGATGGTACCTCAAGCACGTCTATGGAGCGACCGAAACCGGCCCGCTCATCACGTCCTCCGACTCGCGGCGGTACTTCGAGAACGATTCGGCCGATCGATTCGCGGTGAAAAAGACCCAAGGGATGGGCTTTCTCGGAACGGAGATCCGCGTCGTCGACGAGGACGGCAACGACGTCGCAGAGGACGGACAGACCGTCGGTGAAATCGTCGTCCGCGGCAATCAGATCATGGACCGGTACCTCGGAAAACCCGAAGCGACCGAGCAGGCGTTCACCGAGCGAATCGAGGGCTACTACCACATGGGCGATCTCGCGACGGTCGACGAAAACGGCATGATTCGAATCCAAGACCGCAAGAAGGACATCATCATCTCCGGCGGGGAGAACATCTCTTCGCTCGAACTCGAGGATACCCTCTTCGAACATCCGAAGGTCTCCGACGTCGCGGTGATCCCCTCACCAAGCAAGCAGTGGGGCGAGACGCCCAAGGCGTTCGTCGTTCCCGAAAGCGGTGATTCCGACGACCCCGGCGTCTCGCCCGACGAACTCACCGAGTTCACCCGGGAGCACCTCGCGGGTTACAAGGTCGTTCGCCGCGTCGAGTTCGTCGAGGAGCTTCCGACGACCGCGACCGGGAAGATCCAGAAGTTCGAGCTTCGGGAGCGAGAGTGGGAGGACGAAGAGTCGATGGTCGGACAGGGGTAACCGGATATTGGATTCGGGATTACTCGAAGTCGGCATCTCGATTCTCGACAAAGGCCGCCATCCCCTCGCGTTGATCCGGAGTGCCGAAGAGGCCGGCGAACGTGCGCTTTTCATAGTCGAGTCCGCCCGAGTCGCTATACCCCTGTGCGATGGCCTGTTTGGCCGCTCGGAGCGCGAACGTGGGTTTCGCGGCGAGTTCGGCGGCGAGTTCGGCGGCCCGCTCGTCGATCTCCCCGTCGGGGACGACCTCGCCGAACAGCCCCTCTTCCTCGGCAGTTTTGGCGTCGAGGCGCTCGCCGAGGTAAATCATCCGTTTGGCCGTCTCCTCGCCCACGAGTCTCGGAAGCCTCTGGGTGCCCCCCCAGCCCGGAATGATCCCGAGATCTATCTCCGTGTTACCGATGAGCGCCGATTCGCCTCCGATCCGGAAGTCGCAGGCCATCGCCATCTCACAGCCGCCGCCGAACGCGTAGCCGTCTACGACGGCAACCGTCGGCGCGGAAAACCGTTCGAGAGCGTCGGTGACCCCGTGGCCAAGTTCGCCCCACGCCTGCGCTTCGATCGTCGAGAGATCTTTCATATACTTGATGTCCGCGCCGGCGATAAACGCGTCGCCGGCACCCCTGAGAACGAGTACGCGGGCGTCGCCCACGTTCGCCTCCGCGATCGCTTCGCCCATTGCTTCGAGCGTCTCGACGTTCAGCGCGTTGAGGGCGTCGGGTCGATTGATGGTTACGGTGGCAATTTCGCCGCTCCATCCCAACTTGACGGTTTCCCAGGACATGCCGGCCGCTTCACGAGGCCGATCGATAAAGTTACTCCCCGTCGGTCAATCCGTCGAGCGCTTCCAGATATGGTTCTCGGGGTACTTGATACAGCTGTCGATACTCGATTTCGCCGACGGAAAACCGTTGGGTCAGCCGCTCGGCGGCGTCGATCGCTTCCGAACGGCTATCATAAGCCTCCGGTTGTCGATCCACGTCCGGCTCGAGGCGGAGCCGAACTAGCCACGGAGCGTCGGGCGGAAGATTCCGATTTCCCTCCGGACGTCGCGTTCGGCGGCCTCGAGCGATATAAACCGTCGGAAGACAGGGTGCAGGAAACGTCGAACCGTCGAAGACGTCCGGTCTGTACGCGAGAATTACCCGTTCGTCATCGGCGTTCCAGACCGTCCACCCCTCCCCGAGTGCCGACTCGTCGAGCATACCGCGAGTTCGACGGCGGTCCGTATCAGTTTCCCGATCGCGTTACCCCTTCAACCGAAGCTCCGATCGAAACCCCCGTTCAGGGATTCGTAAAGAGATCCCCTTCGTCCGGTACCTCGAAGACCCCAATTCGCGCACCCGCATCCATCCACCCGTGGCCGTACGAGAACGAAGCCAAGGCGTTGACCTGATCGCCTTCCTTTTCGAAATGCCGCCCATCTTCGAGGTACGATTGTGCCATCTTCCGGTACTCAACCGCCGCCTCGTGTAGCGTCGTTCCCGTCTGCGGGGCTATCTCGGCTGCGTCGAGCGCCGCCGCCAGCATCGTTTCGTAACGATCCGCCTTTTCTTCGAGATCCGCGGGCATACGTCTTCTATCGGCGCGTTGTATGAAAGGCGTTCGTTCGGGTTTGAGCCCCCTCGATTCAGAAACCTTTCCCGAGGAGTTCACGTGCGACGATGTTCTTTTGGATTTCAGTGGTGCCCTCGTAAATCTGAGTGATCTTCGCGTCGCGGTAAAACCGCTCGGCGTCGAAGTCGTCGACGTAGCCCGCCCCACCGTGAATCTGCACGCATTCGTTCGCGTTCTCGACGGCGACGCGTGAGGAGAACTCCTTCGCCATCGAGGCCAACTTCGTATCGGGTGCACCACCCGAATCGACGGCCCAGGCAGATTTGTACGTCAGATTGCGGGCGGCTTCCACGTTTGTATGCATGTCGGCGAGTTTGTGCTGGATAGCCTGGAAATCGCCGATCGGTCGGTCGAACTGCTCGCGCTCCGTGGCGTACGCCAACGCCCGTTCGGCGGCCCCCCTCGCGATCCCGACGCCCTGCGCCGCGACGCCCGTCCGCGTCTCGTCGAAGAAGTTCATCTGCTGAAGGAAGCCGGCTCCTCTCGTCCCGACGAGATTGTCCTCGGGAACGCGAACGTCGTTGAGGAGAAGTTCCGCCGTGTCGGAGGCACGAATACCCATTTTCCCCGTTATCTTCTCCGCCTCGAAGCCGTCGCGATCGGACTCGACGACGATCTGCGAAAAGCCGTTATACCGCCCATCAGCGTCCGGATCAGTTTTACACAACACGACGAAGAAATCACCCACGGAACCGTTCGTGATCCACATCTTGGTGCCGTTTATCACCCACTCCTCGCCGTCTTTCTCGGCGCGTGTGCTCACGCTTGAAACGTCAGAACCAGTGTCCGGCTCCGAAATCGCCGCCCCGCTGATCGCCTCGCCCGTCGCCACCGGCTCCAAAAATCGCTCCTTTTGGGCCTCGGTCCCGTACTCGACGATCGCCTCCGTCCCGAAACTCGCCGCGAGGATCGACAGCGCGATGCCGGGATCGGCCGCAAAGAGCTCCTCGGTTATGAGTACGGAATCGACGGCGTCGTAGCCGGCCCCCCCGTACTCCATCGGAATTGTCGCACCGCGAAGGCCCATCTCCGCTGCCGTATCGACGAGGTCGTGAGGGAACTTCTCATCGACATCGTATTCGCGTGCGTTCGGTCGGACCTCGTTTTCGGCGAACCGCCGAACTTCCTCCCGGAGCTGTTTCTGTTCGTCGGAGAATCCAAAGTCCATACGTTCAACACGGAGCGGGAGTTCAATAACACTTCGCATAAAAACGGCAATAAACGTGAACATCGTTCAAGGAAAACGATAGGAGACGAGGTCGAAAGGCGTACGGTGAGTTCGGAATATAAGCGACGATTCACTCGATATTGGGATCCTCAGTGTGGATATTCACGAACCCGCGACGGGAGGGAAACGTTGAAACGGGTTCCAAAAGAGTATTAAATGCTAACAATGGAAATCGACGACATAGAGACGATCGCGGTACTCGGGGCCGGGAATATGGGCCACGGGATCGCGGAAGTCGCCGCCCTCGCCGGCTACAGCGTCAACCTACGGGATATAAAGGGGGAATTCGTCCAGAACGGCTACGAGCAGATCGAGTGGTCGCTCGGAAAACTGACCGAGAGCGAGCAGATAACCGACAAAGAGGCAGAGACCGCCCTCGATAACGTGACGCCGTACGTAGACGTAGAAGAGTCGGTCGCCGACGCAGACTTCGTTATCGAAGCCGTCCCCGAAAAGATGGAGATCAAAAAGGAAGTCTATGGGGACGTCGAAGAGTATCTGCCCGAACACGCGATCATCGCCAGCAACACGTCGTCGCTTTCGATCACCGAACTCTCCGAGGAGACCGATCGTCCGGAGCAGTTCTGCGGAATGCACTTTTTCAACCCGCCGGTTCGGATGCAACTCGTCGAGGTCATCACGGGTGGTCACACCGCCGAGAAAACGCTCGATGTAACCGAAGCGCTCGCCGAGAATCTCGGCAAAACGCCCGTCCGCGTTCGGAAGGATTCGCCGGGGTTCATCGTCAACCGGATTCTCGTACCCTTGATGAACGAATCCTGTTGGATCGTTTCCGAAGGTGTCGCCACCGTCGGTGAAGTCGATTCGACGGTGAAGTTCGATATGGGCCTACCGATGGGTTCGTTTGAACTCGGTGACCAAGTCGGCAACGACGTGACCCACCACGTCCTCGAGTACATGAACGAGGTGCTCGGTCAGGCCTACGAGCCCGCGCCGTTCCTCGTGGAGACAATCGAAGCGGAACGATTCGGGAAGAAGACTGGTGAGGGCTTTTACGACTACGAGTCCGGGGACGGTGTGGACATTCCCTCCGACGCCGGCAGCGAGGAGATCGAAACGCGGCTCATCGCCGTGATGGCGAACGAAGTCGGAAATCTCGTCGGTCAGGGGGTCTCCAGTCCGGGCCCGATAGACGAGGCAGTCATGCTCGGGGCGGGCTTCCCCGACGGACCGGCGAAGATGGCCGATGATATCGGCCTCAATAGACTGATCGAGGCGCTCGAGACGCTTCATGAAAAGACGGAACATCCTCGATTCGAGGTCTCGGAGGGGCTCAGAGAAGCCGCTACGAGAGGCGGTTTCCACGGCGGCACCGATGAGAGATCTACCGAGTTCACCAATATCGAGCTTCGATACCCCGGCGACGGGATCGGACAGCTCGTCCTCGATCGGGAGGCTCGGTTGAACACGATCAACGCGGACATGCTGGACCAGCTCGACGCGGCGATCGACCGCCTCGACGGCGACGACGAGGTCCAAGCGATCCTCATCACCGGAAAGGGCGACCGAGCCTTTTCGGCCGGAGCTGACGTGACGTCGATGGCCGGCAGCGCCGATCCACTCGAAGCGATCGAGCTCTCTCAAAAGGGCCAAGAGACGTTCGGAAAACTCGAAGAGTGCGACACACCGGTCGTCGCGGGCATCGACGGATTCGCGTTGGGCGGTGGCTTCGAGCTGGCGCTCGCATGCGACTTCCGTCTCGCCTCCGAGCGCTCCGAACTCGGCACGCCGGAGCACAACCTCGGCCTGCTGCC
>CAZLHT010000101.1:0-5595 GCA_964559185.1 uncultured Natronomonas sp. | reverse complement strand
GTCATGCCGATCGATCTCGAGCCGGACGCGCCCGGATCGACGGTCACGGGCACGCTCGAGGCGATCGAGGACGCCGATCCGGGCGACGTGTTGCTGTTCGACAACGACGGACGGATGGAGCAGAACACCTTCGGCGGCATCGCCGCCTTCTGCGCCGGCCGTGCGGGACTCGGCGGGGCGATCGCCGACGGCGCGAGCCGCGACGTCGACGACATGCGCTCACAGAACTTCCCCCTGTACGCCCGCGGGCCCGCCACCACGTCGGTGAAAGACCGGACCGGAATGGTCGGCTACGATGTCCCCGTTGAGTGCGGCGACGTCGAGGTTGAACCGGGCGATTACGTCGTCGCCGACGGCAGCGGCGTGATCTTCGTCCCCGGCGAGGCGGTCGAAGACGTCCTCGAGATCGCCCCCACGTTCGGGGAGTACGAACGGGAGATCAAACGACGGATCGCGAACGGTGAGGACATCATCGAGGTCCACGAGGACGTCGACTACGAGGACTTCGAATCCCGCGTCGGCCTCGATGGATAACGACGGTGCCGGCGGTGGCAGTCGAGTTCCCCGCCTCAGTTCGCCCCCGACGAGGATCCCCGAAATCGGACGGCTCGATCGCCGTTCACGATCGACGGGTCGAAAGGCGTATTCCGTCCCGGAACCCCGGCACGGGTATGGCGACCGACGTCGACGCGCTTGCGACCGTCGCTGATTACCAGTTCGGCACGGGTGCCGGCGAGGCGCTCTTCGAGGGCGAGCTCGTCGTCCGCCGGACCAGTTCGGGCCGGCCACAGCAGATCATCGCCGATGGAGAGCGCGTCGTCTCCTACGGAACCGACGGCCGATTCACGCTCGGCGTCGCCGGCGGGCGCAGGCTTCGATCGGCGTTTTCCCCGCCGACCGCTCGCGTCGTCGTCGGCGACGACAGCGAACCGTTCGTCCGGGAGGGTCGGAACGTCTTCGCGAAGTTCGTCAGAGTGGTCGATCCAGCGGTTCGCCCCGGCGACGAAGTGCTCGTCGAACACGACGACGGGGACCTGCTCGCGGTCGGTCGCGCCGAACTGTCCGCCGACGCGATGGCGGATTTCGACACCGGGATGGCCGTGAAGGTCAGAGATGGCGTCCCCGAATAGCCGTCGACTTCGTTCCCCCCCGTCAGCTATCCGTCCGGACGATCCTTCGAGACGAACTGCCCCCACAGTTCGCGTCGGTCGGCAAACTCGCGGTAGAGCCGTTCACGGAGCCGCTCGTAATCCTCGAACTGGCCGAGAAATCGGACAAATTCGCCCGCGCCTGGCGGCAGATCCGCGCGGACGAACGACTGCTCGATGGCGGCTCCACAGGAGTGGACCGCGTCGTCTGTCAGGAGGTGTGAACACGACTCGTACCCGTCGGGAAGCCGTTCGAGTTTGGCCCCGGTGAGTTTGTCGAAGCCGACGATCTCGAGATCCGTCCGTCGCCCGAAAAAGTCCGCCCACCACGTGCAGAACCCGCAATCCTCGTCGTATACGAACGTATCGCGGCTCATACCCCGCGTTCGAACGCAAGTGCCATAGGTTCCACGGATTTGGCGTCCTCGTGGCGGAAATTCGGCGACCTCGCAGTAGAAACTCAGCGACTTCGTGGCGAAAACTCAGCGACCCCGCGGTAGAAACGCCCCAACGGAGACGGCGCTTTCGAGCGTCTCTTCGACCTGCGTCGCGACGAGGACGAGGGCAACGAGCGCGAGAACCGACCCGACGGCGAAGGGAACGACGAAGCCGTATCCGAAGAGCGCCCCCGAGAGCAGCGGTCCGATCGCGGTCCCGAGCCCGAACGCCATCGTCAACACGGACAGCGTCGTCCCGGACTCGCCCTCGCCGGCGAGATCGCCCGCGACCGCCAGCGCCGGCGCGAACACCATGGCCACAGACACGCCGTGGACGAGTCTGGCGAGGAGCATAGAGCCCGGCGCGGCGACGAGTCCCTGTGCCAGCACTGAGGGGGCGAGCAGTACCAGTCCCCAGACCAGAAACGGCTTCCGACCGATCCGGTCGGCCGCCCGCCCGATCGGAACCTGCAGGATGACGTTCGCGATCACGACTGCAGAGAACTGGATTCCGAACCACGTCGGCCCCTGCCCGAGCCGTCGATTGATCGGCTCCTGTAACGTCGCGAACAGGGCGATCGAGATCGCCATGAAGAGCGTCCCGACGCCGAGGACGAATACGGGATCGAACAGGCGTTCCGCCCCACGATCGAAAACCGCGATCGAGAGCTCGTCTCCCGCCTCGGCCGCCGCCCTCTCCGGCTCCGCGATGAGAAGCGTCACGAGCGTAAAACTCGCCAGCGCGCCGAGTACGGCGACCCCGAAGGCGGCGTTAAACCCCGAAAGCGTCGCGTCGTAGGGAAGCCCGTACGGACCGCCCCCGACGACGAGGCCGGCGACGACCGGGCCGAACCCGAAGCCGATTAACCGGAACGTGTTGAATACGCCGAAGTTGCCGCCGCGTTCGGCGTCGCTCCGCGCGAGGTCGTTGACCAGCGCAATCGTCGTCGGGATGACGAACGCGCCACCGAGCCCTTGCAATCCCCGGACGACCAACAGCGCCTCGTAGCTCTCGACGAGCGCGTAGGCGACGCTCGTGACCGCCAGCACGAGGAGTCCGAAGAGGATGTACACCTTCCGCCGACCGGTTCGATCCGAGAGCCGACCGGTGAACGGCTGGGCGAAGCTGTTCAGAAAGCCGAATAGCGACAGCGCGAGGCCGATGAGGAGTTCGAGGGTGATCGGGACGCCGAGGATCGCCGCCCCCTCGTACCCTGGCAGCGAGAGTTCGCCGCTCGCGATGTACAGCGGCAGGACGATGATGAGAAACGAGTTCGCGACCGCGTCGGCCATCCGCGCCAGCGCCAACACGACGACCCTGCGATCCGTCCCGAACATCAACCGGAACGACGAGCGGCCGACGGATCACCGTTCCGGAACCACCGCGTGGAGCCACGCTGTATCGCGTCCGTAGAAGCGTTCCCCAAATCATAAAGATTCTTCACGTTCTCGGCTGCGTATGCGTCGATTTCACCGTCGAACTGACGAGAGCGGAACGAATGGTCTCGACGATCGACACCGGGTCAGAGGTGCTCGTTGATGTCCGCGTCCGCTCCGGACGTCGAGGCTCTCGTATTCGACGTGTTCGGGACGACCGTGGACTGGCGAAACGGCGTGGTTCGCGAGGGGCGATCGATCGGTGAATCCGCGGATGTCGATGTCGACTGGGCGGCGTTCGCCGACGCCTGGCGCGAGGAGTATCATCCCGCGCTCGATCGAGTCCGACGGGGCGAGGAGCCGTGGCGGAACCTCGATTCGCTTCACCGCGAATCGCTCGGCGAACTGCTCGATCGTTTCGGCGTCGAGGGCCTCCCCGAACGGGAGATCGAACGATTCAACCGCGTCTGGCATCGTCTCGATCCGTGGCCGGATGCGATCCCCGGACTCCGTCGGCTCAAACCCCACTACGCGATCGCCCCGCTCTCGAACGGCCACGTGCGACTGCTCACGAACATGGCCAAGCGGGCCGGAATCCCGTGGGATCTGATCCTCTCTTCGGAACTCTCCGGACACTATAAACCCGACGAGGAGACGTATCTGACTGCGGTCGACCTGCTCGATCTCGACGCCGAGGCGGTGATGATGGTCGCAGCACACGAACGCGATCTCGATGCGAGCGGGGCTCTCGGGCTCCGGACCGCCTACGTCCATCGACCGTACGAGTGGGGTCCCGAGGCGGCCGACGACGCCGAAAAACCCGACAGATCCGATTACGACGTCGTGGTCGACGGGTTCGTCGAACTCGCCGACCGGCTCGAGGCGCCGCCGATCGCCTGATGCGGGTCGTCGGAACGGGGATCGAACTCGGAACCGAATCCAGTTAATTAAATACGCCGGATCCCCGAACCACGGTATGGAATTTTGCGACGAGTGCGGCTCGATGATGCACAGCGACGATGGGCTGTGGATCTGCAGTTCCTGCGGATTCGAAAAGGCGCGCGACGCCGACGACGAGGCGGACATGATCACGACCGAGGGACAGGACACCGACAGCGGTCCGATCGACATGTCCGACATCGACGACGCCGAAATCGGCCCGACGACAGCAGTGAAGTGCCCCGAGTGCGGCAACGATCGGGCCCGCTATGAGATGAAGCAGATCCGCGCAGCCGACGAGTCCGAAACCCGCTTTTTCACCTGCACCGAGTGCGGTCACAAATGGCGCGAGGACGATCATTGACCTCCACTTTTTGCACGGCACTCTAGCTGCGTTCGGGGACCGGCAAAAACGTGGGAAAAAGACCGCGAGGTGGCTTCGCCACCTCGATACGCCGAACGGCACCTCCGAATGCCTTCCAGCGGATGCGGACGGAGATCCCGCCGAGCGGTCGGTGTAAAGGATGTGTGAAGCACAGAGAGTGCGCATCGTCCACGGCACGCCAATCGAATCACCCATTCAGTAGATGGGACAATTGATGGTGTGATCTTCCTTGGAAAATACTATCCTCTTCGATGAGCTATCCAAGATGGATCAAATGGACCGATTTCAAAACACGAGACAACCGGACTGGGACTGGTGGGGGAAACTCTGGCCGACACCCGGTGAGACACTTCGTCAACTTAATTTTGAGACAGCCGATGCTCTCGTTGAGATCGGGAGTGGCAACGGATATTTCACACTACCTGCAGCTCGGATCCTCGACCCTGCGCCCGTGTATGCCCTGGATCTTGATTCGTCGCTTCTCGACGAACTCGAACGACTCGCCTCCCAACAGGAGATCACGAATATCACACCAATCCACGGCGACGCTCGATCACTGGAAACACACCTACCGAATGACGTCGATGCTGCACTGATAGCGAATACGTTCCACGGCGTCGAACACGCAACTTCGTTTCTCGAAGAAGTTGCTGCTGTCCTCACCGACGATGGACAGCTCATTGTCATCAACTGGCGAGACATTCCACGGGAGACGACCACCGTCGGTGGCAAGCTACGAGGACCGCCATCGGAATTACGGCTTTCGCCCACTGAGACACAACAGGTGGTCGAGGACGCAGTTGATGTGACACTGACCCTGCAGGTCAATCTCCCGCCGTACCATTACGCTCTTACTTTCAAACGATGAGAGAAACCGCACAAATTCCCACATCGCCGTGCTCTGAAGTAGTGTGTCTGTACGCGACGTGATTCGAATTCGAGCATCCGGTTCGGGTTGGCCGAACTGTGCCGACGATACTGAACGCGGGATCTCAATACGCACAGTTGAATTTAAGGCGCGAGGACTGTATTTTCGGCGAATGTGCCATCAAGAGACGGAGGAACCCGCGCCCGTCGTCGAGGGATAGATTGACGGAGGCCGCGAGTATACGTTCGGTACCGCTGACTAGGATGTGTTCAAAACAAACGATCCGACCGAAGTCACAGTGTTTGCTATCTACGGATCGCCGGTGCAATGAATTATGAACCCGGTATTGGCGCAATGAGATGTGATCGATGAGAGGGAATTCGGAGGAATCGAGTGATCCCTCGCCATACACGGCGAAACGATACGACGAGCCGTCGGTAT
>CAZLHT010000100.1:0-5677 GCA_964559185.1 uncultured Natronomonas sp. | reverse complement strand
GTTGTCGAGATACAGCCGCGAGACGGCGATCATCAATTCGTCCTCGTGGACGGAGGCGCCGTTTTCGACGAGGCCCTGTTCTTTCAACGGTGTTTCGTGGTGGATGAACGACAGCGGGACGAACTCGGTTATCGCGCCGGTTTCGTCCTGAAGCGACCGAATTCGATCGAGGTGTAGGGCCCGATGGGCCTCGTTCTCGACGTGGCCGTACATGATCGTCGCCGTGGTCCCGAGGCCGACGTCGGCTGCCGCCGTCATCGCTTCGAGCCATTCTTCGGTGTCGATCTTGCCGGGACAGATGACCTCTCTGACCTCGTCGACGAGAATCTCCGCGGCCGTTCCCGGAACCGACTTCAACCCCGCCGCTTCGAGTCGCTCGAAGACCTCTTCGTAGCTCCAGTCGGTTCCCCGTCGCGCGTGGTACGCTTCCTCCGGCGTCATCGAATGAACGTGGACGCCGTCGACGCTCATCGCCTCGATCTGTTCGACGTAGGTTCCGGGATCGACTTCATACGCCGAAGCCGGCTTGTAGTTGTGATCGCCCGCTGACGCTTCGAGGATCTCACGGTGCTCGTCGTCGAGGACGAGCGCCGGATGGAGTCCTGAGACCGAACAGATCTCGTAGACGCCGCGGTCGACGGCGTCGTGCGCGATTTCGCGGGAGTGTTCGGGCGTCTTCGTGAATCCCTGATTTTCACCCTCGTGGGCGGTCTCGAACCGCTGGGCCGCGTCCTTGAAGTTACAGAAGAGACAGCCGACGTTGCAGGCGGTCGTGACGTTGTTGTTGAGGTTCGCGACGAAGGTGACCTCCTCGCCGACGACCTCGGCGCGGCGTCGATCCGCCGCCTCGAGGACGCGCTCTTTGCGGTCGGGGTCGATCCCCGACGAATCCGTCCCCGTCGTCAGTAACTCGACCGCGTCTTCGACATCGAGACGAACGCCCGATCTGGCCCGGTTGAGCGCGGTCTCGAAGCCCCGATCCGTCTCCGGGCGGTGTTCGAACTCGAATCCCCGCCGAGGGACGTTTGCCGACGCCTCGAAGCCGTCCATATCCCCCCTCTCTGCCCGAGCGTAAAAACATCTCCGGGAGCGGTACCGACCGCCACTCGTCGAAATAGCCGATAACGTCCTCACCGAACTGCTGGATCGCCTCCATCGTCTCCTCGGGTAACGGTCCTTCGACGTATCTGAAGCGTAGCGCGAAGTGAGTCGAGCCGAGGGTTTCATAGCACTCTTCTATCTATTCGATGCAGTCGGCCGGCGATTCGAAGACGGATCGATCCTCTTTGAGGCGATCGAATTTGAGTTGCTGGGGATCCTCGATCTCTTTCAACCACGGATCAGCTTCCTCGCTGTACCCGCCGGCCGAATAGTAATATCGGTGCGGCTGCATAACGGCGTCGGCCCATGTTTCGCGGGCCGACTCTCGGTCCGCTCCGCTCCACGCTTCTCGCATCATACTGACACGCCCCGATTCGCCCATCGTCTCGCACCGCCCATAGTAGAGATCGACGAACCCTTTCAGGGTCTCTCTGGTATTGAGGATGTCCGGGTGCCAGCCGTCGGCCAGTCGAGCACAGCGTTTGACTCACTTTTCGGTCCACGCTCTTGCATACAGCGGAGGACGAGGATCTTGTAGCGGTTTTGGCGTCACCGATACTCCGTCGACGTTGAATCGCTTCCCCAAGTGATACACCTCGTATTCGATCCAAAACCGCGGAATGAGCGTCGGAGACTCCTCCATCAGCGACGGTCGGTTAACCGTCGGAATTCTCCGCTAAAACTCCCCGAATCCGGTCTGCTCGGTTTCGGCGCGAATCGACGCGCACGTCGCCCACGAACGCCGCGTTCCCGGTGGAAAGTCTCCGTGTTCGGCGAGATACTGGCGGAGAAAGGCTCGAGTCGTGGGATCGCTCGGATAACCGCTGCCGACCTTCCCGAACCGTTCGGCTAGCGCGTCGACGTGTCTCTCTCGCTCGCTTTTGGCGATGATACTCGCAGCGCCGACGAATGCGCTTTCGGCGTCGGCGGCGTGTGTCGCCTCGACCCCCACCTCGACGTCGATCAGGTCTCGGACTCGTGAGCCGAAACGCTCCGCGTCGACGTCGGCGGCGTCACAGAGCCCTCGATCCCCCGGTTCGGCGACCGTGTCGACGGCTTCGGCGTGTCCCTCGACGGCGAGATCGTTCATATTCTCGGCGTCGATCAGTTCCGGCGTGATCTCGACGACCCCGATCGAGATTCGCTCGTCGGCTCGAAGCTGCTCGGCAATCGCCTCCCGCCGCGTTTCTGTAAGTCGCTTTGAATCGTCGATACTCTCCGGTAACGTCGATTCGGTGGCTCTAACGGCCGCGACGAACATCGACCCGAGGACCGGTCCTTTTCCGGCCTCGTCGACACCGAATTGCATGGCGTGGCGTACCGTCGCTTCCGACAAAACCGTTCCCGTCGAGTTCGTGCGTTTCGGACGATGGGCGGCACGTACGGTCAATCACCACCGCTCCCGGCGTCGGGGGATGAACAGGCGGCCGATGGCTGCGACGACGACGAGGAGCGCACAGAGGAATGCCAACGGAACGATCGGATTCGTCGGGTCGAATCCCCTCGTCTCGGTCGGAGTCGACGTTTCCGGATCGGTCGATTCGGATGTCTCCTCGCCGTCGGACGTCACGGACGCTGTCGGTTCTGAACGATCGTCCGACGTCTCCGTCCCGGCCGCTTCCGCTTTTTCCCCGCCGGTCGACGGCGTTTTTCGCCCCGCGACAACGAACTGGGAAAATCCCGGTGTTTCGGCCTCGACGAGGTAGCCGTCATCGATCTCGAACGCTTCGGTCGGAAGTGCTTCCCACCGTGATCCCTCGTCGGGCAATCGATACACGGTCAGATATTTCGGTTCAATGTCCCGATCTGTGAGCCATTCGTCGGCGATGACAGCGCGGAGAATCGCGTCGCTGTTACGATGATCTTCCGGAACCACGATCGACGATGCGGAGGCGATCCGTGGATGGCCGGGTATCGACGGGGCGTCGTTGATCGGCATCTCGAACTCCTCGATTGATATCTCGCCGCCGTCCGAACGATTCTCGAAGACGATTTCACGGATGGCGGTTTCTCCGAAGACGACGGCCGATCCTGATGCGTCGGGAAATCGATCCTCTATCTCGTGTGTCTCCGCGAAGATCGGTTCGCGCGACGATCGGGGAAAATCCGACGAGTCGCCGGTCCCCGATTCCCCGGTCGATGCCGAACTCGCCTCTCCGCTGTCTCCGGATTCACCGAAACCTGTCGAGCCGGCTCCCCCACCCGAACCGCCGCCCACCGAGCCGACTTCGCTTCCGCCGCTCGATCCAGTCGAGTCATCGGTCTCGTCTCCTTCGATTTCGACGTTCGACGTTTCGGATGCCGTCCGACCGTTCGTATCCGTAACCGTCAGTACGATATCGTACCGCCCGGACGCATCGAGGCTTCGCGTACTCGTTTCGCCGTCGAACGTTTCGATCGTTTCGCCGTCTCGTTCGATCCACCACTCGAAGGAATCGATGTTGGCATCGTCGTGCGCGGTCGAATTCGACGCAGAGAAGGCGATGGGATCGCCCGATTTGGCGACGTCGGGGTCGATTTCGATTGTGGGAGTTGGTGGAAGTTTCTCGATCGATCCCTCGGGGAACGTCAGGTCACTTTCGGTGATACCGGCCTCCAGCGTCGCGGTTCCGCCGACGGATCCGTTCGGACCGACGAGGTGGAACGCGACCTCCTCCCCGACGGAGCTATCGACGCGGAGTTTGTCATCAAACGCACCCGATCCGCCGTACTCACCGGACGGATCGACCGTTATTTCCCCCTCGACACTATGGTTCACGACAGCGACGATCACGACACCGGCCGAGATCTCCGTCCCGTTCGCATCGGTAGCTTCGCCGTAATAAGAGGTCGGTTCACCGGGTATCCCGTTCTCTGTAGCCATGACGATTCCGATAGCGCCGCAGGATCCGAGCGAGAGTGCCGTTGCGACCGCCGTTACGAACAGTAATCTCCTCCCGTTCATCCTTCGATCTCCTCCCCCTGCACCCCGTCGGATTCGGTGAACGTCGGGGAGACGATTCCACGAATGAGTGACGATTCATCGTCGTTTCGGATCCGTATCCAATACGTCTCGTCGTGTTCGATCGCCACCGTCGTCCCGTCGATATCGATTCCGTTCGTCCGATCGTGTATTCGATCGTCGGTGCTGTTCCGGACGACGAAGGCGTCATCGCTCTTCCCAAATCCGTAGTCGGTCCAGTTCACGTCCTCGGCGAGTCCGCGTCGGGCGTGCTCGGAGATATCGTAATTCGAACTCCCGAGGTGCCATCCCTTGTCGAGTTCGACCGTCCCGGAAACGTTCGTCTCGTTCGACGTCGTTTCGTCGTCGGTTACGAAGTCGAATCCGAGCCGTGCCCCACCGTCGGTCGAACGGAAGTAAAACCCTCGATGGAGGTCCTTTGCATCGATTCGGTGTCGTTCGAGTACGTCCGACGTGGCCGTGGCGGCTGGACTCTCGTATCGTTCCGTCGTCGGGTTCCATTGGACGAGATCGCGAGCACCATCGGCGTCGACGTACAGGGTGGCTGGCTGCGGTATCGATCCGGCGTGCCACCCATCGCCGTCGGGTTCGCTCACGCGGTGGACCAACGTGAGGTCGGTTGCGTTTCGCTGCTGGCCGTCCTCGAATTCGACCGCGACGGTTGCGTTCGTCCCGGTTTCGACGGCGGTCGCGTCGATCGCCGTCGGATCGAGGGCAACCGTCGCTGCGGGTTCGCTCGCCGTGGGGCTGATCTCGGCCGTAACGCTCCCCGTTCCGATTCCGTCTTCGATCGTCTCGTTGCCAATTCCGACGGTGACCGTCTCGGTGGTTTCGGAGACCACGTTTCCGTTCGCGTCGAGGAACGTCCCGAGATCGACCACGATGTCTTTCCCCCCGTTTTGCTCGACGCCGACGAACTCGTGCTCGGTTCGGACCGACACGCCGGAGACGGCTTCGATCGGCCCTGTGGCGACGATCTCGGCCGTTCCTCGCGTCGCGTCGTGTGCGCCGACCGTCGACGTCCCGACCTTGGTTTCGTTCGCCACCAGTCGGTCTTCGTACGGCATCACGTCGGCCGCTACCTCGTATCGATCCGCCGTATCAGCCTCGAGGACGTACGTCCGGGTGCCATTCTCGTCGAAATCGCCCGCGGTGAGATCGCGCTCGATCACCCAGGCGTTCTCGGGGCGCATCTCCCCGTCGCCGGCGTACTCGGTGTCCTTCCAGAGATCCGTGTCCGTCGGTGCTCCTTCGGTACGATCGATCGCTATCGTCCCCTCGCCCCTCACTCGACGCAACTCGATATCGACTCGATCGATCTCGTCGCTGAGAACACCCAAATCGACGGTCAACTCGACGTTTCCGCCGTCGACGTCGAAATCGTTCGATGCCCCGACGTTGCTCACCCGTACGTCGTCCGGGTATATCGCGATATTCTCGATCGTGGCCGTGACGGCACCGTTTGCGTGCGTCTCGGGTCCCTCGATATCGGTCACTTCGAGGGTTAGATCGAACACGCCGAGACGTGGCTGGATCTCGCCCTCGCGGCCGAGCACCGGTCCCTCCCGCTCAGCGGTATCGAACTCGATTTCATCGTTCCGGTATTCGTCTCCG
>CAZLHT010000099.1:0-5680 GCA_964559185.1 uncultured Natronomonas sp. | reverse complement strand
GTTCGAAAACTCGTCGAATCCTATGGCGGTCAAATCGCCGTTCGGGATCGTCGTCCGTCAGGAACGAGATTTCGGCTCGCCTTCCCGAGGCGTTGAGCGGTCACAGGATTGCCGTGCCGTAATTCGATCGGTTCAACGCGCCGGGGAGACGTCGGGGAACCAGCTTTCGAGGTCCGGATCGGGATCGATTCGTTCGAAGGTACGTCCCTCCCGCGAGACGATGCCGGCCGATTCGAGATGTTCCAAGTGGGCGAACGCCTCGCCGGGTCCGTGCAGGATGTGAATCGACGACAGCGAGCCGAACAATTCGGCGCTGACCTCCCACGGCGTCGCCGGTCCGGATTCGAGCACCGACAGGACTCGTTCGGTTCGTTCTCGATGGTGTAGAACGATGTCCGCGGCCCGGCCCGCCGGATCGATTATCGGGCCGCGGTGTCCCGGCCAGGCCCGTGCATATCCGCGCTCGACGATCCCCGATAGCGTTTCGAGATACGCATCGAGTGCGCCATCGACGCGGACGTCGGCACCGCCGACGTTCGGCGTGTAATACGGTAACAATGCATCGCCGCTGAACACCTCCTCACCGTCCGTTTCATCGAACGCGAAGCCGGTGAGTCCGAGCGTATGCCCCGGCATGTGAACGGCTCGGAGTCGAACGGGACCGATATCGAACGTCTCGCCCTCCGTGAATGACGTTACTTCCGGGGACCGGCTGTCTCTCTGCTCGGCCGAATCCAGATACGAGAGGAGTTCGTCCCGTTTCACCCCGGGCATCCCCCACGCGTCGATGGTTCGGCGGAGACGATCGGACTGGGCGGACATCGCGGTTTCGTCTTTCTCGACGAGCGGCGCGTCGGCCTCGTGGACGAACACCGAGCAGCCGCTTTCGGCCTGTATCTCGCCGGCCAGTCCCGAGTGGTCGCCGTGGTGGTGCGTCAGGAGTATTTGATCGATCGCTGACATAGAAGTCCCGTACCGATCTAGACCTTTTCGGAGTCCCCTTCGGGATTCCCGGCTTGCGATTCCGGTATCGATTAGCGTCGTCGGTGCATCGGACTCGAGTCCGAGTAGGTAGATGCTATTTTCACCCTCGAAAGCCGCGCCACCGAGCGATAACACGCCGAGTTCGAACCCGAGCCTTGGATCGCTCATGGGTTCCTCCGTTCGGCCGCCGCCGGTACGCAAACGCGTTCATTTACCGTCTCGGACGGAATCGTCGCGCGATTCGTCCCCCCATCCTCGTAGTCCATCTTCATATCGGGGACAATCAGGGCGGGCGAGAAAAGTTTCGCTGTTTCGTTCGACGACCTCAAGGTTCCTCACTCCACCCCTCGCCCCGTCGGAGCGGATCCGTGAAATTTCGGCTCCGAATCGAGACCGAGTGCATCGAGGGCCGCCCGCATGTGCTCGTCGTCGACGAATCCCGCGCCGGCCTCGACGCGCTTTTCGTGAGCCAACGCGAGCACCTCTCCGCGTCGCTCCGGCGGGACGTCGTATTTTTCGACGACCAACTCGACGACGAGTCCGGTCGGATCCTGCGTGTACAGCGAGTGAAACGCCCCTCGATCGAACTCGTTGAAGTCGTAGTCGGCGTCCCTGAGGGCGTCTTTGGTCGCCTCGAACTCCTCCGCGGCGATGCCAAAGGCGAGATGGTGAACGTTCCCCGGCCCTCGGTAGGGACTTGTCGGCCGGTCTTCGCCGACGAAGAAGGTGAGGATTCGTCCGTCCCCGGTGTCGAAAAAGAGGTGCGTGAGCTCCGGCGCGTCGAGGTTCGGCTGTTCGAGCACCAGCGGCATACCGAGCAAATCTCGGTAGAACGCGATCGTGCTCGCTGCCTCCCCGCCCATGACGGTCATGTGATCGGTGCCGATCGTGTGAACCGGACTCTCGGGGGATTCGGCCGTTACTTCGTGCTCTGGCGTATGCTCCATGCGATATATAACCGACTGACGGTTAAATATTCGATCCAAACAGCGATACCCGGGTGGGGGTCCGTCATTATATCGTTTGCGTTCCGTCTATCCGACCGTCGTCGCGATACCCTTTGTCTGGCGATAATCGCTTGCCAACAGTGCCTCAAGCCGATCGACGAGCGCCTCCTCGTCGCCCGGCTTCCACTCGACGGGCTCTCGAACAGGGACGACCAAGAACCCACGGCCTCGCACTTCCGACGCGTGTAACCTGGCCGAATTCGCCGGGGCCGAGCTCGCCCGGGTGGTGAACTGAGAACGGACGTACGTGAGCGCCTCGTCGCCGACCGGGAGCAAGATGTGAGCGTTCAACGCTCTGAGTTCGGCGTCGATGTACCGTTCGAGATTCGCGGGGTCACCCGCCGAAATCCGAAGGTACGAGAGAAAGCAGTTCCGAAGCTTTGGGCGGTCGCTGTACGGTTCGGCGGCGAATCCGGTCGCGTAAAGGACGGACTGAAGCCGCTCGCCTGCGACGGAATCTGTGAACGGGACGCCCGTTTCTGTCCCGCCGTGAGTTTCGGCGTCCGTTCCGACGACGTGAAAGTCGGCGTTCGCGTCGCCATAGCCGTAGACCGCCGGTTCGTCCGGAGCGCGCATACCGAAGGGATTCGAGATGCGATCCGTCACTCGTTTCACACCGATCGGTAGGCTGTCGGGCGATAAAAACGACGCGGATTATCGGACGCCGTTACTCCACGGCGACGGCGCCGTACATTCCCTGTGAGCGGTGAGGCTGACAGACGTACAATCCGGCACCCGACTCTTCGAACGTATATTCGACGGTGTGACCCGCTTCATCGACCCGTTCTTCCGTACCGAAATCGCTGAAGTCGGAGTCGCTCTCGGGAACGACGTTGTGAGCGGCACCCTCGCCGGTCCACTCCCAGACGACAGTCGTTCCGGAGTCGACGACTATCCCGGCGGGATCGAACGCGAATCCGTTGTCGCCGGCACCAACGCTGACGGTCACCTCGTCCTCGCCGGTGTGGTCCGCCATACCGTCGAAGCTGTTTGCGTCGTTGTCGTTGAGGAACGCTTCGGCGCGGCCCTGTGGGCCATCTCCGTTGCCGTTGCCGTCACCGTTACCATTTCCGTTTCCACCGTTGCCGTTTCCACCGTTACCGTTCCCGCCACATCCGGCGAGCGCTCCGGCCGCAACTACGGCACCTGTTCCGAGTACGAACCGGCGTCGGCTAAGGTCTGTCATATCCAATTCGGCGGTAAGAACTGGGGATATATAAACTCCCGTTGAGCCATGTCAACGGCTCACTATTTAACAATCATGGCTAAACATGAAATTATCTCCGACGACCTCCGTGAAAAGTCGATACAAACAGCTGAGGGCGGATATCCTACCCGAGGGACGAAGCTGTACCGCGTCGCCCGTCGCGTGCTGTCGACTGACCATTTTTATATATCCCCCACGAACCGTCAGCCGTGGTCTCCATCACCCGAGGTCTGTTGACCGCGCTGCTCGAACTCGCTGGGGATCGCGATCCGAACTCGATCACCGTCTCGCTCACGGTCACGCCGGTTTCGGACCTTGAGGTGGATCTTCCGGCGGACCAGCCGGTGTTTACCGACATGTACCTTCCCGATATCGGCGGTTCCGTCACGGCGGTTTTCGGGATGGACCTCTCGACGCCCGGGGCGGCAGGCCGATTCGTGTCACACCCCAATGGCACGCTCGAGCTAACGAAATCGGACGACCTCCACGAGGTCGTTTTCGTCGCCGTACCTCCCTACGACACCGACAGCGTGGCGGCGTTCACCCGTTCTGGAACCGGTCTACCGCTGGAGGTTCTCGACGTCGAACCGCCAGCGAAGGACCTTCCGTGATTTTCGGAATGAACGCGGTCACAGTCTTCGATCGCTCCCCTCCCGAGAGAGCAGTACCGCCATCGAGAGACCGGAGATAACGAGCAATATGAGTGCTGGTACCGCCGCATACTGATACAGCGCGGTCTCTTGGGCGCGCCATATCTGGGTGACGATCGTTTCGAACCCCGAGGGTCGAAGGATGAGGGTGACGGGAAGCTCCTTCATCGTCGTGAGAAACACGAGGGCGGCTCCGGCGATGATACCCGATCGCGTGAGCGGGAACGTAATCCGGCGAAAGGCGCCGATCGGCGATTCCCCCAGCGTGCGACCGGCTTCGACGACTTTCGGATCCACCTGAAGTATGGACGTTCGCGTCGATCCGACGACTTGCGGCAGGAACCGAACGACGTAGGCGAACACGAGCAGTGGAAGCGTTTGGTAGATCCACGGGAGATATCCCGCCCCAAAGTACACCAGTGCGAGCGCTAACACGATTCCGGGAACGGCAAAGCCGACGTACGTCGTACGTTCGAAGATAGCAGCCAACCGCGAATCGTGCGTTGCGGCGAAGTACGCGATCGGGAGCGCCACGAGCGCGGCGGCGACGGCGGCCACGGTGGCGACGGTAACCGAGTTGGTCACCTGTGTCCACTCGAACGCAACCGATGGTCTACGGGCCGTGTCGGTACGGCGGAGCCAAAGAAGCAGGATCCAAAGCGGGACCGCGAGTGCGATCGTCCCTACGCTCGCTGGAAGTGCGGTTGCTGGCCAGCGCCATCGTCCCAACCGGACCCGATTTCTGGTGCGATCCGCATCAATTCCCCGTACGGTCCCGTCCGATCGAACCAGCCACTCCAGAGCGAGCACCACGAGGACGAGCCCGAGCAGTTGTAACGAAAGTAACGCGGCATAATCCCGACCGAAGGCGTTGTACTCGACGTATATTTGACGGGTGAAGACTGAGAGGCGCATGATCGCCGGCGTCCCGAAATCCGAAACGGCGTATAGCGCGCTCAAGAGTGCGCCGGCGGCGATCGCCGGTCTAACCTGCGGCAGGGTCACCCGACGAAACGAGTCCCAGCGACCCTGGTTGAGCGTTCGAGCCGCATCCATGAGGCGTGTATCGAACGAGAGGAGGGCCGCACGAGTCGTCAGATAGACGTACGGATACGTGTACAGCGTGATGACGAAGATCGAACCCGGAAGGCCGTAAATCTCGGGCAGTCGATCGACGCCGAGTGGTGCCAGGAGGGCATGGAACTCCCCCTGCGGACCGAAGGCCGAGACGAACGTAAACGCGCCGACGTAGCTGGGAACGACCAGCGGAAGCGCGACGGTTACCGACCAGAACCGACGGAACGGAAGGTCCGTTCGAACGGTCAGGTACGCCAGCGGTACTCCGAGCAGAATCGAACAGACGGTGACGCCTCCCATCAAGAGGAGACTATTGAGGAGCACCTCGAACGTCCCGGCGCTAAACAGGAGCTCACGAGCACGACGCGGCTCGACGGTCATCGCCTCGAACACCAGCCACAGAAGCGGAAACACGAGCGCCGTCGAAATCGCCCCCGACAGTATCGTAAGGCCCACCGGTACCTCATTGTCCGAGTATTTCCCGACGATTCGGTGTCTCCAGCTCATGGTCGTGGAGGGTGCGTACTGATTGATCAGAGGTGGGGCTTGATGGCCCTTACGACAACGATATAACCGGTGATCGATGGATACTCTCCGATGGGTATAAATGTTTAGGTTTGCCTAAACCAAATGAATGCAACTGACGAGGCGGGATGCGACGGCCGCACTCGCAGCACTCGGAGCCACCGGCGCGATCGCATTCGGAGGCTCCAGCCTCCGAAAGAGTCACCAGAACGACTCCCCCTCGAACGAAG
>CAZLHT010000098.1:0-5796 GCA_964559185.1 uncultured Natronomonas sp. | reverse complement strand
TCGAACCGGGACGAATCTCGAGGGGTTCGGTCCCGCCGGCCGCGTCCGCCGCCGACGAATTCGAACATACCCCAAATAAACGCAAAGTATATTTTTGAATCGATTAGACACTATACATATGTCGATTCAAATCGATGAGGTTGACGAGCGGATCATCTACCGACTCGTCGAGGACGCGCGACACACGTCGGCTCCGGATATCGCCGATGAGGTCGGCGTTTCGGCGCCGACGATCCGGAACCGGATTCGTCGTCTCGAATCGGAAGGCGTTATCGAGGGGTACCACGCACAGATCGATTACGAGAAACTCGGCGGACGGTTGACCAACCTCTTTCTGTGTACGACTGTCGCGACCGACCGCAAACGGTTCGCCCAGCGGATACTCGATATCCCGGGCGTCGTCGACGTCCGCGAGGTGATGACGGGCGAGCAGAACCTCCACGTGACGGTGGTCGGCTCGAACACGGGGGCCATCAGACGAATCGCCCAGGAGATGGCCGCGCTCGGAATCGACATCGACGACGAGGCGTTGTTCCACCGCGAGCACGTCCGCCCCTACTCGCCGTTCGGCCCTGACGAGCTTGAGATGACTCCGCTCGTGACCGGCATCGCGGATCTCAGCGACGATGCGGACGTGGTGGAACTGCCTGTCGCCGCCGACGCGCCGATCGCCGACAAAACGCTTCAAGACGCTACGGACGAAGGGTACATCACCGAGGACCTACTGGTTATCTCGATCGATCGCGAGGACGGACAGCAGGCGATGACGCCGGATGGAACCACGGTCATACGGGCCGGAGATGTTGCAACGTTGTTCTCCCGAACGGGAATCGCGGACGAGACGCTCCGTGCGTTCACCGAAGACTGGACTGAAGAGTAGCTCCCTCTTCGATCCCTCTCCGGACGCGGTCTCTCACCCGGATTCGTTGAACTCGTCGACGAGTCGGCGGCGCTCTTCGGTCGCGAACTGCTCCCACCAGACCTCCGCCTCGAACTCCCTGGCCGCCTCGAGATCCGACGCCTGCGCCGCGTAGTTCATCGCTCGCTTGGAGTTCTTCACCGCCTCGGTCCCGGTCCCCGTGATCCCTTCGACGATTCCATCGACCGTCGAGTCCAGCTCGCTCGCCGCGACGGCGTGGTTGACGAGTCCGATCGCCTCGGCGTCTTCGGCGTCGATGTACCCGGCGGTGTACACCAGCTCCTTCGCCTTCGCCTCGCCGACGAGTTCTATCGCCCGTCTCGTCGAACCGCCGGTCGGGATCTGCCCGATGTCGGTCACCGGCACGCCGAATCTGGCCTCTTCGACCGCCACTCGAACGTCGCAGTACATCGCGAGGATGAGCCCGCCGCCGACACAGTAGCCGTTGATCTTCGCGATGACGGGTGCGTGACACGCGAGCGGCTTTTTGTACATCTCGTAGAACAGGTCCTGCCGATCCTTCTGCAGGGGATCGTGTTCTTCGGACGGGCCAGCGTACTCGGTGATGTCCGCCCCGGCCGAAAACGCGTCGTCGCCCTCGCCGGTGATGACCACCGCCTCGATCGACCGATCGAGGCGGATCGCATCGAACGCTCGAAGGAGATCCAACATGACGTCGTTGTTCAGCGCGTTGTACTTCTCGGGGCGGTGAAACTCGATCGTCGCGACGCGGTCTTCGACGTCGACGGAGATGCTCTCGTAGGCGGCGTGTCGAACCATACGTAGAATTTATAACATTACCGATAAACGTTTCGCCGTCTCCGCGTGCCCTCCCTCTCGCTGGATTACGGCTCGATGCCCCGCCGGATTATAGTTCGATCGTCGCCGACCGCTCGTTCACCTCGAACTCCGTGCCGAACGGTTCGGAGAGCTCGACGACACTTTCGAGGATCGAGGCGGCCTTCTCGCCGGTCGCCGCGACCGGAATCCCGCGCTGGCTCCGGGGACGATCCTGCTGGAGGGTACAGGGATGTAACTCGACCGATTCGAGGCCGCCCTCGGCGGTGAACGTACATTCGGGGACGACCGTCTCCCAGAACGGCACCGAGGCGAGATCGCCCTTCGGCTCGCCCTCCTCGTCGTACAGCCGAGCGTCGAACACCGCCGAGACGTCCGTCTGTTCGTCGAGGTCGTATCGATCGAAGCTCTCCGGGGGGAGTCGCTCGACCGTCTCGTTCTGGACGATGAAGTTCCCGAGCGAGTAGAATATGGGGCTGTCGTCGTGTATCTCGATCCCGCGGAGAACGTGCGGTCCGGTGCCGACGAAGACGTCCGCCCCGGCGTCGATGCACTCTCTCGCGAACGACTGGACGAACTCGGGCGTTCCGCCGGTGAGTTGCCCCCCGTCGACCCCCTGATGGGTGTGCAGGGCCGCGACGACCCAGTCGGCGGCCCGATCCGCGGCCTCGATCTGGTCGACGATCGCCGCGCTGTCCTCCTCGGAGACCTCGTATCGCATCCCAGTCTCGGATTCGTCCTCGACGGTTCGGAACTTCATGTCACCGAAGTGAAAGTACTCCGGGTCGTTCCAGTCGTGGTTGTAGTAGATCCCGCGATCGAGCCACGCCCGCTTTATCGCCTCGATCCCCGCGGACTCGCTCACGGTTTCGAGCCGTTCGAGTTCGTCCTCGGTCACGTGATAGATCGACTCGACCGAGAGGGGACTCAGCCCCGGCCGACCGGGAAGCGCCGGCGACTGCGGCCCCGCCGTGCTGCCGGGCGTGATGCTGGAGCAGGCGCTCACCATCCCGACGCGCCCGGCGGGCGTCTCGAGGTAGGCTGGCCGGCGTGCCTCATAGAGGTTCATCCCGAGCCCGGCGGCGGCGAGATCGCGCCGTTCCAGCTCTTCGAGCGTCTGCTTGATGCCGCCGTAGGTGAAATCGAAGACGTGGTTCGTCGCCGCGCTAAAGAGGTTACAGCCCATCCCGGCGAGCTCGTCGAGCACCTTCGGCGGCGCTCGCATGTACGTCCCGCCGCTCGTCGGCGAGGGGTAGTGCTCGTAGTCATGGACGATCACTTCTAGATTTGCCGCCGTTGTGTCCGCGTCCCGAAGGATGCGAAGCAGTCGGTCGAACTCCGCCGATTCGCCCTCGTACGGGAGGATCTCTCTCGTCAGGATCGCGTCCCCGGTCGCCGCGAGTGTAAACTCGTCGGATACGTGCGTTCCCATACCACAGCACGGTGAGTCCGAACAGTAATTCTTCCGGTCGGGGCGGTCGTCGATTACCGATCGTCGTCCGGGATGCCCTTTTCGCGGGTCGGGATCAGCATTGAACGCTCGAACTGCATGACGATGTCTCCGTCCTGGTTGTGTGCCGTCGTTTCGACGGAGACAATCCCGTCGCCCTCTCGTGATTCGCTCAGCCGCTTGTCGAGCACTTCGCTCTGGGCGTACAGCGTGTCGCCGTGGAACACCGGGGTCGGCATCACGATGTCACTCCAGCCGAGGTTCGCGACGGTCTTGTGGCTCACGTCACTGACGCTCATCCCGGCGACGATCGCGAGCGTGAGCGCGGAGTTGACGAGACACTCGCCGAATTCGGTGTCCTTGCCGTACTCGTCGTTGAAGTGCAGCGGGTGGGTGTTCATCGTCAGCAGGGTGAACCAGATGTTGTCCGTCTGGGTGATGGTCCTGCCGGGGCGGTGCTCGTAGATGTCACCCACGGTGAAATCCTCGTAGTACCGGCCGTAGTCTTCGCGGTATCGGTTCTCGCCGACCTCGATTACGTTGCGAACCATATACGTCGGATCGGTTCGACCCGGAAATGATAAATCCATCGACAACCCCGCTCGGGACCGCTCGGACGGCGTAGAGACGATACCGCGTCGAGCGGCTCCGAGCCCAGATTTTTCACGCCACCGAATGCCGTCTCGCGGCCGTAACGGCCCCAGAGCGGTACATTCATTGTACTTCTTTTCTTTGCTCTATGTGATGGCAAACGTTTCATGGGACTTCACGCCTCTCTCCTCGGAACAGGAGCTGATCCAGCGCGAGATCGGTCGGATCTGTGAGGAGTTCGACGCCGAGTACTGGCGCGAACACGACAAGAACAAGGAGTACCCACACGAGTTCGCCGACCTACTGGCCGAGAACGGCTGGCTCGGTGCGTTGATTCCCGAGGAGTACGGTGGCGGCGGCATGACGACCGACGAGATGGTCGTGATGATGGATGAAATCGCCGCCAGTGGCGGCGGTTTCGGTGCGACGCAGGCGATCCACGGAGCGATCTACACCTCGCGACCGCTCGTCGAGCACGGCGGCGAGCGAGTCCGCGAGGAGATCCTCCCGAAACTCGCCCGAGGCGAGAAGACGATCCAGTCGATGGGGCTCACGGAGCCAAACGCGGGTTCGGAGTCGACGGCCATCGAGACCAGGGCCCAAAAGGACGGCGACGAGTACGTCGTCAACGGGCAGAAGATCTGGACCTCCCGACTGGATGTCTCCGATTACCTGCTGTTGATCGCTCGGACGAAACCGCGCGACGAGGTGGAAAAGAAGACTCGGGGCATCTCGATGTTTCTCGTCGACGTCGAGGACGCCGAATCCCAGGGTGCGATCGACATGAAGTCGATCGACAAGACGTCGACGAACCTCTCGAGCGCCTTCGAGGTCTGGCTTGAGGATCTCCGCGTCCCCCGGGAGAACCTCATCGGCGAAGAGCACGAGGGCTTTTACAACCTCCTCGACGGGCTCAACGACGAGCGACTCGTCATCGCCGCCGAGTGTATCGGCCACGCGAAACTCGCGATCGACCGCGCCGTCGAGTACGCCGACGAACGGGAGGTGTTCGGCCGACAGATCGGCTCGAATCAGGCCATCCAGCACCCGCTCGCGGAGGCGTACATGCGGACGCTCTCCGTAAAACAGACCGTCTACCGGACCGCGGAGATGGTGGATGACCTAGAACAACAGCAGGTCGGCATCCTCGCGAACTCCTCGAACTACCTCGCCTCCGAACTCGCCTTCGACGCGGCCGACGCCGCCGTCCAGACGTTCGGCGGGTTCGGTATCGCCCGTGAGTACGACGTCGAGCGCCTGTTCAGAGACGCCCGGCTCGCGAAAATCGCGCCGATCTCTCAGCAGCTCGCGTTGAACTACGTCGGCGAGAAGGCGCTCGGTCTCCCGCGGTCGTTCTGACCGCTTGTCGACCGCTCCTCGCCCGGGGAACATTTCCATCGGAAAAATTACGTTTCGTCCGTCGTTCACCTCCCGCGAGACGTACGGTTTCCCCTGGCTCGCTCGGGTACCGGCGGGTCGAATATCGCCCGCCAGCGCGATGCGGTGAACGACGGCTGAAGGCGTGTCCATAGCTTTATTGCGCCCGTATCCTCACGCATACCCATGCTCGAATTCACCGAAGAGCAACGATTGATACGATCTGAGGTAGAGAAGATATGCACTGATTTTGACGACGAGTACTGGCGGGAGAGAGATCGGAACGCCGAGTATCCGATGGACTTCGTCGAGACGCTTGGCGAACACGGTTGGCTCGGCACGGTCATTCCCGAGGAGTACGGCGGTGCGGGGCTCGACACGCTGGAAGCGTCGATCATCTTGGAGGAAATCGTCGCCAGCGGTGCCGGCTTCAACGGCTCGATGGCCTGCCACGGCGCGATGTTCATCCCTCGGTCGGTCCTCAACTACGGCAGCGAGGAGATGAAAGAGCAGGTCCTCCCCGAACTCGCCAGTGGCGAAAAGCTGATGCAGTGTTTCGCGCTGACGGAACCGAACGCCGGGTTCGACTCGACGTCGATCACGACACGCGCCGAGCGCGACGGCGACACCTACGTCATCAACGGCCAGAAGACGTGGTGCT
>CAZLHT010000097.1:0-5925 GCA_964559185.1 uncultured Natronomonas sp. | reverse complement strand
CCAAAAGAGGGCGTTTTAACCGCTTCTATCGCCCGTTTAGCGTCGATTTGACCGTGCCGGACGACTACCGTATTTAAATATACCGTTGATGGTCCCCCTTCTTATCCATGATTTTCCGCATTCGAGGTTCTCGTCCACCTCACGCGGCGTCTCGCGCGCGTTCTTGCCCGAGCGGAGCGACAGGTTCGTACCCCTGGAAGTGAACCCTGGGGTATGCGCGAGATACTCGACGCCGTCGCCGCTGGCGAACTCTCGCCCGCGGCGGCGGCGGCCGAACTCCGCGGCCACGTCCGGACGGACGCGGGTCGATTCGACGCGGCCAGAGCGGACCGAGCCGGGATCCCTGAGGCCGTCATCGCGTCGGGAAAATCCGCCGAAGAGACTGCTACGATGGCGCTCGCGGCACTCGAAACGACGGATCGTGCGATCGTCACCCGGGTCGACTCCGAGACCGTCGAGCTGTGTCGCGATCGCCTCGAAGCACGGTTTCCGGACGCCGAGATCGATCGCGATTCCCGCGCCCGGACGCTCGTCGTCCACGGCCCGTCGTACGAAGCGCCCGAGCTCGACGCCACTGTCGGCGTCGTCACCGCCGGGACCTCCGACGCTCTTGCGGCCGGCGAGGCCGCCGTCGTCGCCCGTGAAATCGGCGCGACCGTGGCGGAGTTCGACGATGTCGGGGTCGCAGGGATCGCCCGACTCTTCGACAGTCTCGAGGAGATCCGGCGGACCGATGTCCTCGTCGTCGCCGCCGGCCGCGAAGGCGCGCTCCCAACGGTGCTCGCGGGCCTCGTCGACGTCCCGCTCGTCGGCCTCCCCGTCTCGACCGGCTACGGCCACGGCGGTCGCGGGGAAGCGGCGCTGGCCGGCATGTTACAGTCGTGTGCGCCAATCCTCGTCGTGAACATAGACGCGGGGTTCACCGCGGGCGCACAGGCCGGCCTCGTCGCGCGCTCGATCTCGGCGGCTCGCGCCGAATAGAGCCACGTCCGTCGGTTTCAATGGCTCGATATCGGATGCCGAGGGTATTAATGTCTCGAACCCCTGCCTCTAGGTATCGGCGAGTGTCCCCTCGTCGACAACAGAATGCCCAGATGTGACTACTGTGATGCGCACGTCTCGGAACGGTTCGCTCGTGTGTTCGCCGACGAACGCGGACACGTTCACGCGTGTCCCAACTGCTCTGCGAACGCCGGCATCGCCGAAGTCTCCAGAGATCGCGCGCACGAATGACGGTCGAACTGCGAACGACCACGGGCGAGATTCGCTGTTGTTTTATGGACCGAGGAGAACCCGTTAGCGATGCCGACGGGCGGATCTCACTTTGTGTACGTTCTCGAGTGCGCCGACGGCTCCTTTTATACCGGATACACGACCGACATCGATCGGCGAGTCGCCGAACACGACGCCGGTGAGGGGGCGAAATATACCCGCGGGCGAACGCCGGTCGAGTTGATCCACAGAGAGCGTTTCGGAAGCCGAGCGACGGCGATGCGTCGCGAGCACGAGATCAAGACGCTCTCGCGTTCGGAGAAGGAACGACTCGTCGGCGATCCCGGCCGATGAGGCCTCCCGCGGTCACAGGACCAGCCGCTGGCAGGTTCCGCAGAGGTGCTCCTCCTTGACGTCGACCTGGCGGACGGTCGGCGAAAAGTTCATCACGCATCGGGCGTTGTCGCAGTGTTCGAGCCCTAGGGTGTGACCGATCTCGTGGATGACCTCCTTGCGGACGCGGTCGGCGAAGATGTCGCTCGCCGAGCGATCGGAAAACCCACCGTCCGAGGAGGTCTGCAGCCGGTACGTCGAGATGACCGAGCCCTTTCCCGAGAGGTACGCGAGCCCGAACACGTAGTTTCGCCGCCGGTAATAGAGGTCCTCGTCGGTGATCGCGATGTTCTTCTCGCCGGAGCCGATCCGCCCCGCGAGTTCGATGAACTCCTCGGCCCGGTACTGTTTTCGATCCGCGTCGTACGCGTCGTCGGGGATCGGCTGACCGTCGTGAATCGTCACCTCACAATCGTAGACCGATCGGAGTCCGCTTGAAGCCTCCCGTTTCACCGCCGCCGGGAGATCGCCGACCGGCACGATGTCGACGTGCATGCGAAATTGTTAGATACCGCTGCTCATAAACATCCCGACGTGCAAACCGACTGGAAGGCGGCGCTCGTCGACCGCCTGGCTCGATACGACGAACTGATCGAGATCGGCGTCGGCAATCGGCCCGAAATCGCGGCCGCGTTGGCCGAGCGCGGCCGCCGCGTCACGGCCACCGATCTCTACGATCGATCGGTGTCGCCCCCGGTCCGGTTCGTCCGGGACGACGTGACCGATCCCGATCTGACCGTGTACGCCGGCGCCGACGCGCTATACGCGCTGAACTGTCCCCCGGAGCTGCAGCGCGCACTCGTCGACGCGGCTGCGGCGGCCAGCGCGGACTGTCTGTTCACGACGCTCGGCGCGGACCCCGCGATCGTCGAAGCGACCCCGGAGACGCTGCCCGAAGGCACGCTGTTCGAGGTCGAGCCATGAAAGTCGACGCGATCGTCCTTGACATCGACGGCGTCCTGGTGGACGTCGCCGACTCCTATCGTCGCGCCATCGTCGAATCGATCGAGCACGTATACGCCGATACGGTCGAGTACGGCGACATTCAGCTATTCAAGGACGCCGGCGGGTTCAACAACGACTGGGAGCTGACCTACGCCGCGGCGCTGTACGTGTTGGCGCGTCGAGAGAAGCCACGATTGAGCATCGAAACCTACACCGGCCTGATCGGGGCCTCCGGCGGCGGTCCGGCGGCCGCCGAAACCGCAATCGCGGACGAACTCGATCCGGCGGCCCGCGAACAGATCCTCTCTGAGTGGGACCGGGAGCGACTCAGGGACGTCTTCCAGCAGCTGTATCTCGGAAGCGATCTCTATCGCGAACTCGAAGGGGACGACCCGGATCTCGACACCGAGGGGTTCATCCACGACGAGCCGGTGTTGCTCACCGCCGAAACCCGTTCCGCCCTCGAACGGTGGCCCCTCGGCGTCATCACCGGCCGGCCGGCGACTGAAGCCGACATTGCGCTCGAACGCGTCGGCCTTTCGATCCCCCACGATCGGCGATTCACCATGGACGACTGGGACGCGGGCAAGCCGGACCCGCACGCGCTCGTCGAGTTGGCCGAGAGACTTGACGCCGAACGTTCGGTCTTCGTCGGCGACACCCTTGACGACGTCCGGACCGTGAACAACGCACGTGAGGCCGACCCCTCCCGGACGTTCCGCAGCGTCGGCGTCCTTTCGGGCGGGCTCTCGGGGGACGTAGGTCGCCGCAAGTACCGAAACGTCGGCGCGGACGTCGTCATCGAGACGATCGACGACCTGCCCGATCTCCTGGAGTGAGCCCGGGCCGAGAACTGGGTAAGCGGCTCCGATCACGCAATCGTTAACCCGCCACCACTCGAGAGGCCGGTATGCGAATCGCACTACTCGGCGGAACCGGCGACATCGGTCGCGGTCTCGCGCTCCGATGGGGTCTCGACACGGATCACGAACTCCTCGTCGGTTCCCGGGATCCCGAACGCGCGCGCGAGCGGGCCGACGCCTACGGGGCCGAACTCGCGGAGCGCGGCGTCGATTCGGATTTCAAGGGGTTCGAGAACGCGATGGCCGCCGACCGAGCCGCCGTGGTCGTCCTCGCCGTCCCCGCCTACCACCTCGTCGACACCGTCGAGGCCGTCGCCGACCGCCTCGACGACGACGCGGTCCTCGTCGCCCTCGCCGTCGGCATGCGGCGCGACGAGGACGGCTTCCACTACAACCGTCCCGGAGCCGGCAGCGTCGCCGCTCTCGCGGCCTCGGCGACGCCCGACGACGTCCCGCTCGTCGGCGCGTTCCACAACCTCCCGGCCGCCGGCCTCGCCGACCTCGACCGCGAGTTCGAGTGGGATACGCTCGTCTTCGGCGACGACGCGGACGCCAAGGCGACCGTCTCGAGTCTCGCCGCCGAAATCGACGGCCTCCGCCCCCTCGATGTCGGCGGCCTCGCGAACGCCCCGGAGGTCGAGGCGGTGACACCGCTCCTGATAAACGTCGCGACGAACAACGAAAGCCTCCACGACCTCGGCGTGACGTTTCGGTAGGTTCGACTCCGTTTCGGGCCGATCACCGGGTCTCCGGATCGAACTCCGTCCGGTCGACCTCGAATTCCTCGGCCCGCTCGGGCCCCTCGTGTGCCCGTTCGTACGCAGCCTCGTAACGCCTGAGCTTCCGGTAGAGCACGTAAAAGAAGACGCCCTGATAGACCACGACGAACCCGAAGAACAACACAAGGATCGGCACACCTGGGACGAGGAGGCTGACGAGTCCCGGTATCAGGCCGACGAGCGTGTTGTAGGTCGCGTGAATGAACGCGGCGATGAGCAGCCCCTTGGCGACTATCGGCCCGGCGTTCTCCGGGTTGAACTTCGCCAAGCCGAGATAGTAGCCGGCGAACGCGGAGTAGACGACGTGCCCCGGTCCGGCCAGTCCGCGGACCGCGGTGATCTGCCCGCCGGCCTCGAGTGTCTCGGCGAACCCGTCTACGACCCCCAATCCGGTCTGAAACAACACGGCCGCCGGCGTCTGGAAGTTCTGCGTGATGTAGAGAACGTTCTCGATGGCGGCAAAGCCGAGCCCGGCGACCGCACCGTACACCGCGCCGTCGACGACCGAATCGAAGCGGCTGTCGCGGTACGGATACAGCCACACGGCGAGCAGTTTCACCGACTCCTCGACCGGTCCGACGACGAGATAGAAGAACAGCACGATCCCGACGAGCGGGAGCAACTGGACGAAGCCAAAGACGCCGTTGATGATCGCCGCAAACCCGGCGAAGAGCACCGAGAGGACGAACGTTGCGACGAGCAACGAGGGCGGCTCTTTCGTCGTGATGTCCGTCCGATAGATGTACAGCGCCAACAGACCGGCCGGGATGGCCGAGAGGGCGGCCAGCCCGAGGATGAACGGGTCGTCGATGATGAGCCCGCCGGCCCCACTGAACGCCAGAATGACGAGCAGTATGAATACGCCGAGCGCGACGAGAAATCGCCGTCCGGCCCTGATGACGCCGCGATGCGTCTTGATCGCCAGCCGATCGAGTGCGGTTCGGGGTTCCCAGTCGGTGATGTCGTAGAGATCCTCCGAGTCGTCAGCTCGAGTCTCGACCGGGTCCTTCATACGTCACTTTCTCGGGGAACGCCCCTAACTGTTTGGTCGATTGGGGTCCGAGGACGGTTTTTCGAGCCCGCGGGCCGCTCGAAAGCCGGGACGCTTTCAACGACCGGGCGTGAACGAACGCCATGCACTTCGATCAGCGCACCCGGACGGCGCTCCGCGAGTTCGGCCTTTCGCCCGAAGAGGTCGCCGAGATTTCGGAGTTGGCCGTCGAGTCGACCGCCGCCGAGGCCGACGCTATCGAGGAATTCCTCTCTGGACTGGACACCGTCTATTCCAATATGGATCTGGCCCACTCCTCGGCCGAGTTTCCCGAACACAACTTCGAGGGCGTCGACCTCTACACGCACGCGGCCGACCTCCGAGGGTACGTCGACTTCGGGACCTGGGGGGCATACGTCGAGGACGGGCGCGTCCTCTCGCCGTCGGTCGTCGAGTTGACGCTCGGGCCGGAGGTCCACGATCGCGTCCGATTCGCGGCCGATCGCGACGAACTATGAACGGTAGGGTGTTCGAGGTTTACGGATGAACGTTCGAATCCGCGGCATCTACGCGACCGCGCTCACCGAACTACTTCGAACGGAGTTCGACGTCGTCTCTGCGTCGCAGCCAATCCGAGAGCGGTTCGACGAGCCGTTTCCGGTCGTCCCCGCGGACGTCACGGTTCGGACGACCGGGGATCGATCGGGCGTCGGGGTGACGGGCGATCCGAGCGCGGTCGCCG
>CAZLHT010000096.1:0-5950 GCA_964559185.1 uncultured Natronomonas sp. | reverse complement strand
CCGGAAGGTGGCGGCCAGCCGGCCGATCGAGGAAAGATTAGCTGGGCAGGGGGCCACGCGACGATCGACCACGTGCGAAAATCACACGGCGAGGTCCTCCACGAGATCGAAACGCTCTCGGGATCGTTGCCGGAGTCCGGAGCGACCGTCGAGGGCGAGATCGACGCCGAGCGGCGGCGGACGCTCGCGAGGATGCACACCGCACAGCACGTCGTCTCCCGGGTCGTCCTTGACGAGTACGGCGCGTCGACGGCTGGCAATCAGGTCGGGTCGGATCGATCCCGGATCGACTTCGAACCCGCCGCGTTCGACGGGGACGATCTCGAGTTGATTGAACGACGGAGCAATGAAGCGATCGATCGCGACCTCCCGGTGAGAAAGGAGAATCGGGCGCGCGAACTCGTCGAGCGCGAGGTCGACGAGGGACGTGCGCTGCTCGATTTGATCCCCGAGTCGGTGGATCCGCTTCGGGTGGTAGAAATCGAGGGGTTCGATATGTGTCCATGTGGCGGGACCCACGTCGACTCGCTCGGTAAACTCGGAGAGATCGAGATCACGAATCGAGTCTCGAAGGGGGCGGACATCGAACGGATCGAGTTCGAACTACGCAAGGTGTGAACCTGTGGGTCAATCCTCCGACCCGCGTCCCGAAAGTATGTCTCTAGAGATGACGGATCGCTGGATTTCGCTGGTTCCGCCGGCGATGGTGCCGCTCGCGCCCTCGCGCCAGTATCGCCCCATATCGTTATCCTCGTAGAGACTCTCCCCGCCGAGGATCTGCATTCCGTCCTGGGTGACCGACTGTAGGACCTCGCCGGCTTTGAGTTTCGCCTGAGCGGCGAGCCGTCGGGATCCCCTGCCACGGTCGACGGCCGATGCGGCCCGGTACACGAGCAATCTTGCCGCGTCGACCTCCGTTTGCATGTCGGCCAGCCGGTGTCCGATCGCCTGAAAGCGTCCGATCGGTCGTCCGAACCGTTCCCGTGATGAGGCTTCGTCCGCGGCCATCTCGACGGCCGTCTGGGCGTTCCCGATCATGACAGCGGCCATACCGATGTGCTCGCGAACCAGGTGATCAGTGAGGATTTCCCACCCATCACCCGCGGCTCCGATCCGATTTTTGACCGGAACGGTCGCCCCGTCGAAGCTGATCCGCGCCGTCCCTACGGCCTTGCGGGCGATCAACGGTAACTTCGTGGTCTCGACGCCCTCCGCGTCGTTCGGAATCAAGAGCGCGGAGACTCCCTCCCGCTTCGGCGCGTCGGGGGCGGTCCGGACGTAGGCGCTGATGACGGTATTTGGCGCGTGTGCACCCGACTGATACGTCTTTTCGCCGGTTACGACGTAGGATTTTCCGTCTCGAACCGCGCTCGTCTGCAGGCTGGCGGCGTCGCTTCCGGTCTCCGGTTCGGTGACGCCGACCGAAAAGCGCAACTCGCCGTCGAGAAACGCCGAAATGAATCGGTCCCGTTGCTCGTCGGTTCCAAACTGGAGGACGTTTTCGGCGACCGTCGTCGACGTCACGACGGGGATGCCGAAGTCGTAGCCGTACTTTCCGAGCGCTTCGAGCAAGATTGCTTGCTCCAGTTGCGATCCCCCCTGGCCGCCGAACTCCTCGGGTATCGTCAGACCGAACCATCCCCGATCGAGGAGGGCGTCGTACAGTTCGTGGGGGTACTCACCGCCCCGATACCGTTCGCGGCAATATTCGATTCCAATTTCGTCTCGGATAAATGAATGAACGGTTTCGTGCCACGTTTCGAGCGCCTCGTCCCCGGAAACGTACATACCGAATACCGAGTGAACCAGTTTAAATAAATACTCTGGTGCGCGTTAGGTATTGCCACCCGATATCGGCGTTCCGAGCGTACCTCGATATCGAATTTCGTTAGGATCGTTTCTCGGCTGAAGCGTCCTCGTCCGAATCAGTATCCGTGTCCTCGTCGGTGTCTGACTCAACATCCTTTTCTTCGTTAGCCGACCGACCGTCGGATCCTTCCCCCTGGACCGTCTCCTGGACCTTTTCGTCCACTTTTTCATCAACCTTCTCTTCTACTTTCCGACCGACCGTCTCTTCAACCGTCTTCTCGACGGTCTCCTCGACTTTTTCATCCACTTTCTCCTTGACCGTCTTCTCGACGGTCTCCTCGACTTTTTCGCCGACCGTCGCTTCGACTTGCTCTCCGACCGTCTCCTCGACCGCTCCGGAAACTTCCTTACCTACCGTCTCGCCAACTTCAGCGGCCACGCCGTCGACTTCCTTGCTTACCGTATCGCCGACCGTTTTCTGTACCTGTTCTTCTACTTCCTTGCTTACCGTATCGCCCACGGTGTCGCCGACGGTCTTTTCGACTTGCTCTCCGACCGTCTTTTCGACCTCTTTACTCACCGTCTCACCCACGGTCTTTTCGACCTGATCGGCGACCTCTCTCGTCATCCACTCGGGATCAAACCGAGACATCTTCCAGACGATGTGGATGACGTACGAGACGATAACCCCGATTCCGAAGGCGATGCCGACGGCCGTCTCGTTGACGAATATGATGACGATAGCGAGCAATATCGCCACCCCGTACGCGAGATCGACCACGAAATCGACCTGACCCGGTCTCATCGTCGCCTCCCCGTGCATCGCTCTCGCTGTCGGTTCGTCCGATACATACGCGAACGTTGTCGTCCATACGGGAATACCCATCTATTCCCGTTTGGGGAAAACGCGGGGTTCATACCATCGGAAACGCTACGATTCGTTGGATGCGCGTCGAGACGCTCGGAGACGGTGAACCGGAGGTCGCCATCGTCGGCGGTATTCACGGCGACGAACCGTGCGGGACGATCGCGGTCGAAACGCTCATCGCGGCGGACCTTGACGTCGATCGACCGGTCAAACTCATCGTGGCGAACGAGAAAGCTCGGGCCGAAGACGTGCGATACCTCGACGAAGATCTCAACCGGGCGTTTCCGGGATCACCCGACGCGAAGACACACGAGGGTCGGTTGGCACACGAGTTACTTGGCGAGATTCGGGGATGCGAAGTTCTCTCGCTTCACTCGACGCAGTCGTACTCGAAACCGTTCGCGCTGGTCGACGAACTCGATGGTCACGCCCGAACCGTCTGTCCGTATCTCTCGGTCGAGGCGCTCGTCGAAACGGCGGGATACAGCGAGGGACGACTCATCTTCTATCCCGCCGTGGTCGAACTCGAGTGCGGTCTTCAGCATTCGGACACTGCTGCGGAGAACGCGGTACAACTATCTCGCGAGTTCCTCGTCGCGGTCGGAGCTCTCTCGGCGGAGGAAGGACGGCCACGATACCATCCACTCTCGGTGTTCCGACTCGAACAGCAGATTCCGAAACCCAACGCCGAACGCTACGAGGTCTTTGTCGAGAACTTCGAGCGGGTCGCGGAAGGTGATCGATTTGCGGCGGCCGACGACGAACCGCTCTTCGCGAAAAATCCGTTCTATCCGATCCTGTTGTCCGCATACGGATACCGAAACGACTTCGGTTACGCAGCTAGCCTTGTCGGGCGGCTCGACGGCGAACCACCGGCCCGTCCAGCGGATAGCACGGTTCAGGTCGAGCGCGGCGGCCGGTAGCTATTTCGATTACTCCGTTTCCGGCGCGAATTCGACGAGCGTTAGATCTCGATCGAGCATGCAGTATTCGTGCGGTGGATCGCCGACGACTTCCGCGATCTGATACTCCGTCTGGAAATCTGCACCGGCGGGCTCACAGAACTCGTGACTCGGGCACTCCGTGTACGGACAACCCCCCTCGAGCTGCGCTTTGCTGCCGGCGTAGGCGGCGTTGGAGACGATATTCGCCTGTACGGATGCGGGTTCGACGTCGACGGCCGTCACACCGGAGGCGTGGACAGCGCACTCGAGTGTGCCGGACTCGCGAATTCCGGTCACGCGGTATCGTCGGCCGGGAGTCAGATTCAGACACTGCTCACGGTAGGGACACCCCTCGCAGGCGTCCGATTCGCCGCCGTAGACGAACTCCGTTCCCACCTCCGCGAGCGTCTTGCCGATGAGCGTAACCTGTGACATACCGTCCCTTCTCCCGTTCGTATTTAAGCCCGTCGTCGGCACGCTCCTCACAGACGCCATCAGAGCGCCCGCCACAGTCGCCATCTGTCCGATTCGCCGAACGAGCCGTCACTCGACGTCGAGGTCGAAGAGGTGGACCGGCCACTCGAGTTCGTGTTCGAGGGAGATCGAACGCTCGTCCTCGGTCGGCTCTCTGGTGTGAAGTTCGACGGGGGCGTCGAGGTCGACGGCGTCGTAGTCGGCGTCGACTCGTCCCGTCAGCCGGCCACCGGAGTCGAGTTCGACGACCGCGATTGTGTACGGTGCGTCCTCAGAGAGTGCCGGCGGCGGCGTGTGAACTGCCGTGTAGCTGTAGATTTCACCCGTTTTCGGCTGTGCCTCGACGTCGACGTTTCGGCCGCCGCAACCGTAGCAGATCGGCCGCGGTGGAAGCAACACCTCGCCGCAGTCTGCACAGACCCCGCCGAGGAACTCGCCGTCGGCGAGCGCGGAGAAGAATCCGGGTAGCGTCAGCGGGCTGTCGGCGTCCAGCCGTGCTCCACCCTCGTTTTCGTTCTCTCTCATTGGGCCACCTCCGCGGTGAGGACGTGTGCCACGGTGACCGCGTCGGCGACGCCGCCCTCGTTTACCAATAGCGCCGTCTCGGCGTCCGGAACTTCCCGCTCGCCGGCCGCCCCAGTCAGCTGTTCGTAGGCCTCGATCGCCTGTAAGAGCCCCGTCGCGCCGATCGGGTGCCCACGAGCTTTCAGCCCGCCGCTCGTGCTAACGGCGACGTCCGTCCAGCCGTCGTCGCGCTCTTCGGGTGGCAGGTAGCTCTGATAACCCTTTCCGATCGGCGCGAAGCCAACGGCTTCCGATAGCAGTGCCTCCGAGACGGTGAACGCGTCGTGCACTTCGGCGATATCGACGGCCTGGGGTTCGACGCCCGCCTCCGCGTAAGCGTGTTCGGCCGCGATCGACGCACCCTCGATCTCGGTCATGTTTCGCTCCGCAACCGCGATGTTGTTTGCGGCCGCGCCGGTGCCGCCGACGGCGACCGAGGGACCGCCAAGGTCCTCAGCGATCTTGGCGGTCGTGACGAGGACGACCGCGGCCCCGTCGCCGACCGGGGCGCAGTCGTACAGCTTCATCGGCGGCGCGATCGGCGGTGAATCGAGGACCGTCCCCACGTCGATTTCCTTGGGGAACTGTGCTCGGGGATTCGAGGCGGCGTTTCGATGGTTCTTTACGGCGATTCGGGCCAGATCCTCCTCGGTCGCCTCCGTCTCGTGGAGGTATCGCTGTGCGAGCAACGCGTACTGACTCGGAGCCGTTACGCCGGATCGCTGCTCGAGCGCCCTATCGAACGCCGCCGAGAGTGCGCCGGTCGCACCGCCGGTGCCGCCGGCGGTCATCTTCTCGACGCCACAGGCCAAGACACCGTCGTGTTCTCCGTTTCGGACGTCCTTCACCGCGTGCCGAAGCGCGAGAGCACCCGCCGCAGCACACCCTTCAACGCGCTCTGCGGGAACGTTTCTGAGCCCTGCCCACTCTGCGAGTAACGTTCCGTGCATGATCTGATGTTCGTACTGTTCGGACTGATTCCCGACATACACTGCATCGGCGAGATCTGCCGGGGCGGGCAATCCATCGAAGGCCTCCGCAAGGGCGACGGAGAACAGATCCCGGCCGGGGAGATCGGTCCGCCCGATCGACGATGCTCCGACTGTGGCGATTACTGGCTGTGGCATATACTCGCACAATTCCCGGCGGCACCGAATAGTTCTTCTGCCGCGGTCGGTTCCCGGGGGCTCGATCGACTCCGGTGGGCCGTCGACGTCCCCGACGGCCGTCCGTCATGATCATAAATGATTATTACACGGGACCCCAGACGATATCGCATGCGAAGACCACT
>CAZLHT010000095.1:0-5980 GCA_964559185.1 uncultured Natronomonas sp. | reverse complement strand
TTCCGGTCAGCACCGATTACAACCCGGCCGACGGCTCGGCGTCGGTCGCCCAACTCGCCGTGAGCTACGAGACACCGTCGCTGGCCGATACCGACGATCGGGCGAGCCTCCAGTTCAGGACGGTCGACGTCGTCGCCGGAATCGACGGCTACGAACCCGGCGAGAACGTCGTCGTCTTCGGCGACGCGATCATCGATCGGGAAGTCAACCAGTTGCTCACCGACACAGCAATCTTGGTCTTCCCCGCGGCGTTGCTTCTCATCACGTTCTTTCTCGTGGTCGCCTACCGCGATCCGATCGATCTCGGCTTGGGCATCGTCGCCCTCCTGATGACGCTCGCGTGGACGTTCGGCTTCATGGGCTACATGGGGATCCCCTTTTCCGATTCGCTCGTGACGGTCTTCCCGCTGCTCTTGGCCGTCGGAATCGACTTCGGCATCCACATCATCAACCGGTATCGCGAGGAGCGAGCGAACGGGGGGGACATCGAGGCGGCGATGGGTATCACCACGGAGCAGCTCTCGACCGCATTTCTCATCGTCACGATCACGACGGTGATCGGGTTCGCGGCGAACCTGACGAGCACGCTGGACCAATTGCGGGATTTCGGCGTCGTCGCCTCGACCGGAATGGCGTTCACGTTCGCGATCTTTGGCATCTTTCTGCCGGCGGGAAAGGTCGCCTTCGACGGGCTTCGCGAGGGGACCCGATTTCCGCGTTTCGGCTCGAATCCCCTCGGGCGAGAAGGGTCGATCCTTGGCTCGGTGCTGCCGGTCGGTGCCACCGCCGCGCGTACGATACCCGCCGTCGTCCTCGTCTCGGCACTCGCGATCGGGGCGACGGGCGGCGCGTACGGAACCGGAGTCGATACCGAATTCTCCCAAGAAGCGTTCTTCCCCGACGAGGATCGCGTCGAGCGGATGCAGGCCCTCCCGGAACCGTTCGCCCCCTCCGAGTACACGTTCATGTCCGTCCTTCGCTACCTCGAGGAGGACTTCGGTCAGGGTTTCGTCGGGTCCGTGACGATATACATCGAGGACAGAAACGTCAGATCGGACGTCGCGTTGGCGGACATCGATCGGGCGCTCGAGGATCCTCCAGAGGCGTTCGAACGCGAGGATCGTCGGGCCGACGCAACCAGCGTTGTCGGCGTGATGCGATCGCAGGCGGAGGCGGATTCCGAGTTCGCGAGGACCGTCGAACGCTACGATTCGACCGGCGACGGGATTCCCGACCGAAACGTCGACGAGGTGTACGAGGAACTGTTGGCGTCTTCGGCGGGCGATCGGGCCCGAAACTCACTGACGGAGGACCGCAGCGCGACGCGCATTCAGTACCAACTCGACGTAGATAGCGACCAGACCGACGCGACGATCGCGGCCAGAGAAGTCGCCGACGGGATGCGTCTCGATGCGGTTCCGACCGGCGATTTGGTCGTTAATCAGGTCGTCATCGACCGAATCACCGAATCGGCGATCAATAGCCTCGTCGTCGCCTTCGGGCTCACGGCGGCGTTTCTTACGGTCTCCTACTGGTGGCTCGAGGGGCGAGCGGTCTACGGGATCATCAACCTCGTCCCGGTGTTGATCACCGTCGGGTTGCTCGCCGGATCGATGCGGTACTTCGAGATCCCCCTGACGCCCTTTAACGCGCCGATCCTGTCGGTGTCGATCGGGTTGGGCGTCGATTACACCGTCCACTTCCTGCATCGATTCGTCGACGAGTACGAGGACGGGACCGGCCGTGAACTCCACGACGCACTCCGCGTCACCGCACGGGGAACCGGCGGAGCGCTGACCGGGAGCATGCTGACGACGGTCTGCGGACTCGGCGTGCTATATCTCGCTATCATCCCGCTGATCGCCGATTTCGGCCTGTTGCTCGCGTTAGGCGTTCTCTACGCGTATCTGGCCTCGATGTTAGTGTTGCCGTCGGTGATCGTCGTTTGGTACGGGTTTGAATCCCGGCTGACGCCGGCGGTTCGATCGCTGTCGGTGCGCGGCTGAAACGGTCGTGTCCTCGCGACGTACCTCTTAATACCGAAAACCGCTCCGCGAGCCGTCTCAGTCGCTTCGCTCGCAAATTTCAAGGAAATTTTCGAAGACTTCCTCACCCGCCTCAGTGTGGGCGACCTCTGGGTGCCACTGGACGCCGTAGCGATCCCGGTCGGTGTCGCTCATCGCCTCGATTCCGCAGATGTCGCTCGTCGCCGTGCGGACGAATCCGTCGGGGAGCGCCTTGACCTCGTCGGCGTGGCTGGCCCACACCCGGGTTTCGGGGGCGAGCGAGCCGACGATCGGGTCGGTCTCGTCCGTGATCTCGACGGTGACGTCGGCGTATCCGCCGTAGTCGCCGGAGCCGACCTCGCCGCCCAACTCGGCGGCGATGAGCTGCATGCCGAGACAGATGCCGAGGACGGGCACGTCGAGTTCGAGGTACTCGGCCGCGCGGCCGATCCGATCCATGTCAGGGCCGCCTGAGAGGACGATCCCGTCGGCCTCGATCGATCCGGCCGGCGTCTCGGTGTCGACGATCTCGGTGTCGACGCCGAGATCGCGCAACGCGCGGTGTTCGAGATGGGTGAACTGTCCGTGGAGATCCACCACGACGAGCCGGGGCATTGGTATCCGTATTGGGTCCGGGGCTAAAAAGGGTCTGATAGGAGGAGCGAGAGGAAGGAACGTACTACCCATCCCGGTGGGAAAGCCGAGCGAATCGTGACAAGACGATGGCGCTGAAAGGACTAATAAAGTTCCAAATACCAACTGAAGAGCTACCCTCTCGATCTTAATATTGGGTAGTATTTTGGGAGTAAAGCGAAAATATACGACAACCATACTCAGCTCAACATCGCCGAGTAACGATCAGAAAGAGATGCTAGTGATTGCTCAAACGTAGTGAAGGTGGTCACCAGTACCGAGAGGACGTACTGACAAAACAGTCCTTCGGGCCTAGCCCACGTTTTGAATGGGAGATCAATTGCCGGAGTAGCTTCACGTTACTATCGGGTAAGAACGCCTTTTTACTGGTTCTTCGTCCGAGCAGTTGGGCTGCGACGATGGAGGACGCAACGGAATCGAGATCGGAAAAATGGGCGCGAACGAGGCGGTCGGTGCTCCGATCGATCGGAGGCATCTGTGCGACCCTAGTTGGTAGTACTGCCGCATATCGACACGATCGGACGTACGAGGATCGAAGCGGTGACGGGATCCCGCTTGAGCTGAAGCGATCCGACGCGTTTCACGATCGACTCGTCGATCTCTTTGGTTCCGAATCGTTCGAAGGACTGGAGCCGGGGCGGATGGATTTCCTCGTCGACGCCAGATACGTGGGAGACGCGAACGTCGACGACGCAGTCAAGCGATATCTGGAGGAGCTATTTCGGGACAACGGGATCCACATGCAATGGCTCGATCATCCGAACCGGATGGACGAGCGACGCTTCCTCGAGGAGTACGGCAACGACGCCCGGAGCATCCTCTGGTCGAGACGAAGCTTCTACGCCCAAGAGGTCGAGTCCGATCTCAAGAACGTCGCGCTTCAGGTCGTCGTCGTCCCGGGACGGCGAAAACCGCCACACGAGGGGAAGGTGTACACGCATCTCTCCGACATTCTCGGTGATAGTCAAAGCGACGGGTGGGTCAACGGGATGAACACGGGAAACAGAGCCGTCTTCGGTCACCGAGAGTCACTCAGAGAGCAAGCGAGACTCGCCCTCCACGAGATCGCACACCTCGTCCTCTGTCACGACGACGATCCGACCAACGAAGGGGTGATGGGGATCCAAGAACGGGTCGATCTCACGCCGGCCGAGTGGTCGAAGTTTCGTAACGGTCTCGACGCGGTTCGCGACACGACCGGATATGACATCGTCCTCCGCCGATGCTCCTGGGGGGAGTACGTGCCGTCCCGATCGACCTGCTGTGGCTAGTCAGTAAGGTTCGTGAACGAACCGATCCCCGTCGTCCGACCGAACTCGCGTAAACTTACGCCCCCTCGATCCGAACGGTGTCGCCGACGGCGACGTCCGACGCCGCCCCCTCCGGGAGTTCGACGACAGTGTCGGCGTCGGCGCGCCCGTACCCGATCCACGCCGGGAGCCGCTTTTTCGCCCGAACGCGGCCGTCGACGAGCCAGAGAGCGTCGATGGCGAACGGGACGAAGGCCATGTGTAATACCCGTTTCGAGACGGCGGAGAACGGAAAGACGAGCGCATACCCGTCAGAAATCGAACGTCGAAACATCAGGCCCCGCCCCTGCGAGACGATTCCCTCGGCGAGTTCGACGTCGATTGCGAGCGTCTGTTCGGTTCCGTCGGCTTCGTGGACGACGTGCACGGTCCGAGTCCGTGCGCCCGAAACAAAAATCATCGCGTCGTGTCGACCGAAGATTGAGGAGCGACGGGGGAGAAATGCGAGCATGGAGAAGACGCCACAGGGGACGTCCGTTGGCGTCGAAGACCCCTACGACGTCGTCGAGCGATGCGATCACCTCACCGACGACGGTCGCTGCCGGTACGCGGCCGAGCACGGCCACCACGATCGAGAGTTCGCCGACGCGCGTCGGAAGGACGAACTTCGATGTCCGGCGGCCGATCCCGAGGGCGAGTGGGGGTGGGACGACTGCCCCCACTTTCGCGACAGGCAACGATCGAGGGCGTGTCGTCGCTGTGGCCTCGAAGAGCGTCGGCTCTCAGACGAGGCCGTTCGGCCCCTGCTTGAGGAACACCACCTCGAGTACGCCGACGACGGGCGAAAGGAGCTGGCACACGAGATCACCGTCACCTTATGTCGGTGGTGTCACGCGAAGGTACACGGGTCGTGGGGTCGGATCGACGACGGCGCCTCGCCGGATTCGGAGGCGATCGCGGCGGCCGAGGCGCGACGAGCGAAGGAGCTGTCCGAATTTGCCTTTTCATCCGCCGCCGATCGGTACGACGAGGAATGACGGGAGATGACGGGGACGATCAGGGATGGGGAAGAGTAGAGGTGATAGCGGATACCAAGGATGGGAGGGGTGATGTGAAATGCGGAAAGATAATCGGGGCTGACGAGAGACGCCGTAAATAGCCAAAATATAACGAGTGGATCCTATCAACGTATATTTTCACACATGTAAATCTATATATTCAGAATTCAAACACAAATAGTCTTTAATCTGCCGTATCACGACACTTATTCGAAAGGTTATTTACCGCACGGTGCCTCGACGGAGGTATGAGACGAAGCCGCCAAGACGGTGCGGAACGGGCCGGAGACACACGTATTCAGGGGGCATACGACTACTGTGGCGGGAAATCGGCGTTCATCATCGCCGACGTGACGACCGACGACGCGTGGATGGCGATCGAGCGGGGCGAGGCGGCGTCGGTCGAAACTCACCGGTAAGGAGCGACTACCATCGTTCGAAGGCGTCGGGCGGGCGTCCCGCCTCCTCGAGAACCCCGTCCTCGACGAGGATCGGACACTCGACCCTGAGCGCGAGCGCGAGCGCGTCGCTCGGACGGGCGTCGAAGGTGACGGTGGAGCGCTCACCGTCGACGTACTTTTCCGCGTCTATCTTCGCCAAAAACGTGTTCTCCGAGAGTCCGTCGATACGGACGCGGTCGATGGCCCCGCCGAACTCCGTGAGCATCTCGATGAAGAGATCATGGGTTAGCGGTCGCTCAAACGGCGCTCCCTCCATCGCGTGAGAGATGGATTTGGCCTGATCGACGCTGATGAAGATCGGGATCGCTTCCTCTCGCGCGCGGAGCACGACGACCGGCGTATCCTCCGCGCCCTCGCCGTCGACGCCGATCCCGAGACCGCGGACCGTCGCCTCGTGTGTCATTAGTATTCAAAGGGGCGAACGGAACCAAAGCTTTTCGCCTTGAGGGACGTCCGCCCGGTATGGACGGGGGATACGTCGTTGCCACGAAACCCTCCGCGCGCCGGGTGAGTCGAGCGGTCGGGACGTGGGTCGCCACCGAGGGTCGCCA
>CAZLHT010000094.1:0-5988 GCA_964559185.1 uncultured Natronomonas sp. | reverse complement strand
TGGGCCAGCGGGTGATCAACCCCGTGGCGAACCGCGTCGTCAAGCGGTTCTTCTCATCGGTTCAGGATCGACTCCACGAGCTCCAGATGGCCGAGTCAACCGAGTCGGCCGATTCAGCCGAGGGGATGGAGTCGGTCGCGAATGGAGAGGACGACGATAGTCGCGGCCTCGTCGATAGAGCGCTCGGCCGTACGAGTACGGACTCGGACGACAAATGAGGGAAGACGACATGGACAACACATGACGGAACACGACATCACACTGACGGTAAACGGTACGGAGCACGAACTCACCGTGGAGTCGCGCACGCTTCTCGTCCACGCGCTCCGTGATGAACTCGGCTACACCGGGACGAACGTCGGCTGCGAGAGCAGTCTGTGCGGTGCCTGCACCGTACACCTCGACGATGACGCGGTCAAGTCCTGTACCGTACTGGCGGTACAGGCCGACGGTGCGGAGATCGAGACGGTCGAAGGCCTCGCCGACGGGAGCGAGTTCCACCCAATCCAGCAGGGATTTCAGGAGGAACACGGCCTCCAGTGTGGGTACTGCACGCCGGGGATGATGATGGCGGCGACGGATCTCCTCGCGGAGAATCCGAACCCGACTCGAGAGGAGATACGCGAAGGGTTGGAGGGGAACCTTTGTCGGTGTACGGGTTATCAGAACATCGTCAACGCCGTCGAGAACGCCGCCGACGCGCTCGATGACGGCGTGGTCGCGGACGGCGGGGCCGTCCGCTGGCCAGAGACGGGTCGTGAGAGCGAATGAGCGTCGAATCGCTCGATCCGGAGACTGGCGCCGTGGCCGATATTCTCGGCTCGGCCATCGAGCCCCGGGAGGATCCCCCACTCGTCAGGGAAGAGGCGGAGTACACCGACGACATTCAGCTCGAGAATACGGCCCACATGGCTGTGCTACGGAGCCAGCACGGCCACGCGAAGCTCGGGGGGGCCGACACGACCGACGCTGCACCCAGCGATAGTGCATCGGTCGATGTCGGCACGAACGGAGATGATGAATGATGTATCCCGGCACATTCGACTATTACAGCCCATCGACCGTCGACGAAGCGATCGATCTGCTCGAAGAGCACGCCGACGCCGAGACGGAGCTTCTCGCGGGAGGACACAGCCTGCTTCCGGCGATGAAGACCGGATTGTCTACCCCTGACGTCCTCATCGATCTGGGAGACCTCGACGAACTGCACGGCGTCTCGGTCGAGAACGAGACGCTCGTCATCGGTGCAATGACGCGGTATAGCGACGTGCTCGCCGCCGAGACGGCGCACGAACACGCACCGGTGCTGACGGCGGCTGTCGAACAGGTCGGCGACCGCCAAGTCCGAAATCGCGGAACCGTCGGCGGGAATCTCGCTCACGCCGATCCGGCTTCGGATCTCCCGGGGGCCGCGCTCGCCGCCGACGCGACGCTCGTCGTTCGAGGCAGCGACGGGGAGCGAACGGTTCCGGCCGAGGATTTCTTCTTGGGGATGTATATGACCGACGTAGGCCCCGGCGAATTGCTCACCCGCATAGAGATCCCGTCTGCGGTTGACGCTATCGGTACGTACGCGAAGAAACCCAGTCCGTCGTCGGGATACGCGATGGTCGGCGTCGCGGCTCTGCTGTCGCTAAAGGACGAGACGATCACCGACGCACGAATCGGTGCGAGCGGGGCGATGGATCGCGGTGTCCGCCTCGAACCGGTCGAAACCGCCCTGTCCGGCGAGACGCTTGAGGCGGGGACGATAGAGACCGCGGCGAGCCACGCAACCGATGACCTCGACACGTCGCTCATGATGGACGACCTGCAGGCATCGGGGGAGTTCCGTGCACAACTGCTCGAAGTGTACACCAAACGGGCGCTTGAAAAAGCAATGAGCCATGAGTCAGCACCGGCAGATGACTGACGGAAAACCATCCCACACTTCCAGATCCCCCCATGCGAGCGTCCCAACGCGATGGACGAGCGGTGAGTGAACTACCCGGCCCTACTTCGCTCGCTCAGGCTCGCTACGTGGAGGGCGGGGCTTCCTGCATCCACGACGGGACTTGCAGGAACAGCCGACTGCATTCGACGGCTCCCACAGCGGTCCCAGTCTCCACAGGCGTTCGATTCGGCCCGTCCCGTGCCTATCGACTCGACGGGGCAGTTGCGACGAGACGGAGACTGCACACGCTTGTTTTCGCGTTTGAATGCAGGCCGTGGCGTCGCGCCCGTCATACGCTCTCGGATGAGCGGTTGTGTCATCAAGCTTACGGCGCGTATCCCCTCCCTGATCGCTCCCATTGGTCGCTCGCTGAGGAAGGGGCATTGCGCCTGTTCAAAGGTAAAACACAAATGCGTGTACCTCCGAAAACTACTGAGCCACTGCCCGACTGAAACGAACAATTGACTGACTGAACCGAACTCCGGCCCCAAGAAAGACCTCGTTATCGATGAACGACCAAACCGACGGCGGATCGACGGCGTATCCCGACGTGACCGAGACGGCGGTACGCACCGCGTTCGACGAGGCCGACTACGTCGCCGAGGACGAAATCATCACGACCGTGTTGCTCGCGTTGCGGTTGGGCAAACCGTTGCTCGTCGAAGGTGAACCCGGCGCGGGCAAAACGGAACTCGCCAAGGTACTGGCGGGGGGTTTCGGATCCGATCTGATTCGACTCCAGTGCTATGAAGGGCTCGCCGCCGAACACGCACTGTACGAGTGGAACTACACGAAGCAGTTGCTGTCCGCCCAGACCGAGAACGGCCCCGCCGAATCGGTCTTTACGGAGGACTACCTGCTCGAACGGCCGTTACTCAGTGCTCTCAAACGCGGCGATGACACACCTCCCGTATTGCTCGTCGACGAGATCGATCGCGCCGACGAGGGGTTCGAAGCGTTGTTGCTGGAGGTCCTCTCGGACTTTCAGGTGTCGGTGCCCGAACTCGGCACCGTCGAGGCCGAGCGCCCCCCGATCGTCCTCATTACATCGAACCGGACGCGCACGCTGAGCGACGCGCTCAAGCGGCGATGTCTGTACCTGCACGTGTCGCCCCCTTCGTTCGAGAAGGAGACGGCCATCCTGCGCCGCAAAGTCCCCACCATAGACGACATCCTCGCCGCGGAACTGTGCGCCGTAACCGCCCGGCTACGGGAAGAACCGCTACGGAAGCCCCCGGGGGCGGCCGAAACCATCGACTGGGCTCGAGCGGTCGACGCCCTCCGAAACGGTTCCGAAGAACCGAATGACGGATGCCTCTCCTCCGAGCTCATTCGAAACACGATCGGGTGTCTGCTGAAGGAGGTCGAGGACGTCGAGCGAGTCGACGACGAGCTATTGACCGAACTGCTCGAAACCGCCGAGCGAGCGAGCGCGGAGTCATGACCGACCGACGGGTCTCGGCGGGGGTCGAACGACACGTCCGGACCGAACTCGTCCGGTTCCTCCGGGCGCTCAGACGCCACGGCGTCTCCGTTCCAGCCAACGCCGGTGTGGGCGGCCTTCGAGCGCTCGCCGAGGTCGGCCTGACTGACCGGGTCCGCACGCGAACGGCGCTGCGAACGACGCTCCTCTCGGATTCGGCCGACTTCGAGACGTTCGATCGACTGTTCGAAACGTTCTGGGATCGGCTCACGTTCGAAACGTCGAAAGGAGCGTCCGGCGACGAGCACCGACCCGCCGACGATCGGATGGCATCGGTCGAACAGCGTCCCGCCGAGGAGACGACTGCCGAACACGAGACCGTCGACGAGCCCGGTACTGAGGGGGGCGTCGACGGACCCTTCGAAGCGTCCCTCGACACCACCGTGGAGACGCCGGCCGACGATCGAGACGAAGCGACCACCGCGCTCTACAGTCCAACAGGGTCAACACGATCGGTGAGCGAGGCGTTCTCCCCGACAGCGCCCGACCTAGACGAGGCGTTTCACGCGCTGAGTAGCGCCCTCTCGGGGCTTCGTGGGCGTCGATACGAGCGCGGCGGGGTCCGCCCCGATCCCCGGCGCCTGCTCCGTGAGAGCGTCTCCACCGGTGGCACGGTTCTCTCGATACCGAAACGAAAGCGGCGGCGATCCGCCGTCGGCACGCTCTTCGTGGTCGACGTGAGTCGATCGGTCCTCGACACTATCGACCGGAGCTTCCTGATCGAGTTCCTCCGCCGAGCGGTCAGCGCTTGGCGGACCGTACGGGTGTTCTTCTTCGATGAGGATCTCCGGGAGGTGACCGATGCGATCGATTCACCCTCGACAATGGCGGCCACGAACGCGCTGGACGCCGCGGAGACCCGATGGGGTGGCGGGACCCAAATCGGCACGTCGCTTCGACGCCTCAGGGAGACCGCACCAGACGCTGTGGACCGCCGGACGGTCACGTTCGTCGTCAGCGATGGCCTCGAGATGGGTGATATCGAAGCTCTCGAACGGGAACTCTCGTGGTTGTCACGCCGGTCGAAACGGCTGTTCTGGTTGAATCCACTGGCAGCGGCCGCGTCCTTCGAACCGACGGCTCGCGGGATGGCTGCAGCACTGCCCTACACCGACGGACTGTTCGCGTTCGCCTCTTCGGAGGACGTGAGCGAACTCGCACGACAACTGCTCCAGCGGGGCCCCGGCGGGCGTATCGGCTACGAGTTCGACGCTCGTTCCCGGAGCGGGTATCGATCGGATCAGCATCGGCGGACACCCTCGACAGGTACACACGACACATGAGCACGAACGAGTGGAGTACACCGGAAACGGAGATCTTCGAACGGATACGAGCGGCGATCGACGACGGGACCGATGCCGTCCTCGCGACGGTGGTCGATGTCGACGGAAGCGCGTACCGGAGACCGGGCGCAAAGATGCTTCTGTGGCCCGACGGCGGCGGCGTCGGGAGCATCACCGCCGGCTGTCTGGAGGACGAAGTGCGCAAGTTGGCGACGGATGTCCTCGACGCCGGCGCTCCACGGATCGAATCCTGGGATCTGACCGGTGAGGATGACGTCTGGGGGCTCGGCGTCGGCTGTAACGGCGTCATCACGGTCCTGCTCGAACCGCTCGATGATTCGTATCGCCCGGTCGTCGAGACGAGAGACGGGGGCGATCCGATCGGGATCGTGACGGTTATCGGCGGTGAAAACGACGCCCGCTCCGTCGGCGATCGCGCGTACTACCGTCCGAACGCGAGCGAGGGATTCAGCGTCCACGACGGCGGCGGCTTTCCCGACCTACTGCTCGAGGAACTCGAGGAGCCGACGAGTTCGCTCCTCGCGAACGGAAAAAGCAAGACGCTATCTATCGATATCGACGAGGGGGAAATCGAAGTGTTCGTCGACGGGGTGCGACCGTCACCGGAACTCGTCGTCTTCGGATCCGGCCACGATGTCGGCCCCGTCGTCGAACTGGCAACGCGCGTCGACTTTCGGGTCACCGTCGTTCCGTTTCGCGGCGGACGGGCCGACAGTGGGGAGTTTTCCCACGCCGACGAGGTCACCTCGGCCTCACCGCGGGACGTCGCGGACCTGCGGGAATGGACAGACGAGACCTACGCCGTGGTGATGACGCACAATTTCCTCGACGATCGCATCGCGCTGGAACAGTTGATCGAGACGCCGGTCGGATATATCGGGCTGATGGGGCCACAGAAACGCTTCGAGGAGATGTGTGAAGACTTCGAAGCGGAAAACCGCCCGATCACCGACGCCGAGCGCGAACGGATCTACACGCCCATCGGCTTGAGCCTCGGCGGCGACACGCCCTATCAGATCGCGTTCAGTATCGTCGCCGAACTGCTCGCCGTCTCGAACGAGCGGAAACCGGAGCACCTCAGCCACCGAGCCGGTCACATCCACAGCCGGGTCGACGTCACTGGCGAATAATTCGGCGGTCATTACGGAAATGTGAGGAGAAAGCCTCGCGCTTTTGCGCGGGGAGGAAGTTAACCGGTCACTCGTTGTTTTCTTTGATCGCAGTCCACACTCGCTCGGGTGTGAGCGGCATATCGAGCGTGTCGACGT
>CAZLHT010000093.1:5335-6040 GCA_964559185.1 uncultured Natronomonas sp. | reverse complement strand
GTCTGAACGAGTACTCCACGGAAATCGTCCGGAGATTGTCGGATCGACCAGTCGAGATCGATATCGCCGTTATCGCGGACGTTGTTGACCCGCACACATACCGTATCGCCGACATCCCAATCGAGGCTCTCGAGGCGACGGTCCAGTTTGCTTCGGTGGAGAAGACCGGTCACGTTTCCGATGTTGACGAACACGCCGAAGTCGGCATACCCGTCGACGGTTCCGCGATAAAAGCGTCCATTCGTCAGCTCTGACGGTCGATTACCTTCGAATTCGAAGACGGCGTCCTCCTGATGGACGTCACAGATCGGTCCATCGGTCGACGTGCCGCAGATGATACAGTTTCCCATTACCGATACCCAACAGTCGGGGCCTAAAACGGTTGTCGAATTCTACCGATCGTCCGCGCCGACATTCTGGGTCGACTCGAGGGTCCGCGGATCTGGTTCGATCGTCGCGTACTGGACCGCTCGCCTCCCCAGTGTTTCGATCCGCTCACGGACGTCATCATCAACGATTTCGCCACCTTCGAAGCGATCGCGAGCCCTCGGAATCGCAACCTGATGGGGCAACACCCACGCGTTTAGCGCCCGCCCGATCGATCGGAGGTGATCCAGCGTCGTGGTCGGGAACGAACCGCCGGCGACGCACAACAGGCCGACGGTCGTTTCGTCGAATTCGTCGAATCCGCAGTAATCGAGGGCG
>CAZLHT010000093.1:0-5325 GCA_964559185.1 uncultured Natronomonas sp. | reverse complement strand
TTTCAGCACCGAGGAATACGAGCCGTGATAGACGGGGCTCCCGAGAATGATGGTATCGGCGACTCGAAGCCGCGCCCGGAGTTCGGGCGCATCGCCCGCGTCGTCCGCGTCGGCGTCGTAGATCGGCAGCGAGACCGACCGAAGATCAACGAGATCCGTCTCGACGGCTTCGAACTCGGCCGCGGCCGTCAGCGCGTGTCGACACGCCGGGCGCGTGTAGCTTCCGTCCCGTAGGCTTCCGACGATGGCCGCGATCCGCAGTTGAGTCATGGGAGACGATGAGTCCCGCCGCTAAAAACCGTGGCGGACCCTTCGGATCAGTCCGACCCACCCTACCGGCGTAACTGAACGACCGTTTCGCTGCCACGTTCGTCCGCTTCGACGAGTCCGTCCTCGGCCAGATCCGAGACGAGTCCAGAGAGCCATTCGCGGCCGTACTCACCGTCGGGCGCGTAATCGATCCGTATCCTCTGGCCGAGGTCGTTGAGCCCCAGTTCGTCGTACTCCTTCAGCGTCGATATCACCCGACCGCGCATCTGCCGGCGACTTCCTTCGAATTCCGGCTGGGTCGGTACGTCCGGCGCGGTGAAATCACCCGTCGCGTACGCGCGGCACCACTCTCGCCACGGACAGCCCGTCTCGTCGCATTTGGGAACCTTCCCGCACGCGACCCCGCCCAGTTCCATGATCGCGTTGTTCCAGATGCGCGATTCGCCGTCGGGCATCAGTTCAGCCGCGACTCGTTCGAACGTCGAATCCGAATCCGGCACCTCGAACGCCCGATACAGAACCCGTTTGACGTTGGTATCGACGACCGCGTTTCCGGTGTTGAACGCGAAGGAGGCGACGGCGTTGGCGGTGTAGGGGCCGACGCCCATCAGCCCCTGAAGCCCCTCCGGTGAGTCGGGGAACTCGCCGTCGTGTTCGGTGCAGACCTCGATCGCGGCCTCGTGGAGGTACTTCGCGCGGTTGTTGTACCCGAGCGAGTGGTCGGTCCAGAACCCGACCACGTCGGCCCGGTCCGCGGCGGCGAGCGAACCCACCGTCGGCCACTCCTCGAGAAAGTCCCGCCAGGCGGCGACGACCCGATCCAGTTGGGTCTGCTGGCTCATAACCTCCGAGACGAGGATCTCGTAGGGGTCGTCGGTCCGCCGCCATGGATACTCGCGGTGATCCGTCTCGTACCACTCGACGAGCGCCGTCCGAACGGGGTCGAGATCCTCGGGGATCGATGGCGTCTCCTCGACCATACCGACCCTACCGCCGGCTGGCGCTTGTGTGTGACGATCCGGGAGCGAAACCGACTTCCCGCGGCGAGACCCACGGGGCGTATGGGATTGGACGACCTCTCCGACGACATCGAAGGCGCGTACACCGACATCGGCGACGACCTGTCCGTCGACCTCGACGGCGAGACTCGAAACGAAATCGCGATGCTCGAGAGCGTCTACGACCCCGAGGAAACCGACGAACTCGTTCGCCGGGCGATCCATATGCTGTTTCAGACCGCAGTCGAGACCGGCAATCTCGATTTCCACCTCCGGAGTGGCTACGACGTCACGTACGACGAGTATCTGTCGGGGATGACCTTCGACGAGATGACGGGCGGCGACAATCCGTTCGTACAGAACGACGACAACGCCCGCCGGTATCAGTTCTGACGGTCGGTTTCGCGTCTGAGTATATTCGATTCCGATTCGGACGCGAAGTCAGCGATCGAGGGCGTCCCGACGTTCCGGGATGATGTCGAATTCGGCCTCGATATCGCCGAGCACCAACAACGCGTAGTATCGGAGATACGCCACGACGGGGACCTGCACTAGCGCCGAGAGCAGGACGATAGCCGCGACGAATACGACGGCGAGTGCGACGAGGATCGCGAAGCCGACCGTCGAGGAGAACGAGACGGTGAAATACGTGATCGCGGCAAAAAGTCCCAGCGGAACGAGAACGACGATCGCGCCGAGTCCGACCGCGACCGAGGTCAAAATCCCCGCCGCGATCGTCAACAGGAATCCGATGACAGCGTACGCGAGGTACTGCTTCGGCTCCGCTTTGATCGATCCCCAGAGCGGTCGCCACGCCGCCAATACGCCGCAGTCGTTTTTGATCATTATTGGCACGACGAACACGGTGGTAAACGCCGAGACGAGTCCGTAGAGCAAGCCGAGGACGAAAATTACTGGGATGCCGAGGATGAACGCGCCGAAGGGGAGTATCGGACCGGCGACGCCGGTGAGAAGTGGCACAAAAAACAGCGCCAGCCAGCCGATCACGATCGCGAACATCGGCAGTCCGATCAAAATTCGAAAACCGAAGAGCCTGAGTCCCTGTCGCCATCGCCGACTCCAGTACCGTCTGATCGACACCGCTCCGGAATGGAGCGATTCGACGAACACGAACTCCATGATCGCGCCAACGATCGCGAACAGTAATCCGATCCCGACGACGACCGCGACAACCGCCGCGATGATCGGTACGAGTTCAGTCGGGGGACTGATGGGGATCCCTTCGGCGAGAATCCGTTCGGAACCAGCCGAGGTGTTAAACTGCGCACCCGGGAAGTTCATCCCGCCGCCAATAAAGAAGGCGACGACGGCGAGTTTGAGCCAGCGGCGGAAGTCGAACGGCAGCAAAAACTCCCGGGCGACGGTAAATGCATCTCCGACGTTTTGGGCGGCGTGGAGGGCCATACGTTGGCTTCAATTACCGCATAGATAGAGTTTGGGGACGATATCACTCGAGGTTCACGTGTGAGATACTCTGTTCGCCACTATGGGAGGCGGACGATCGTCCGTCCGCTCAGTGTCACTCGGATAGTAACTCTACGATCCGCTCGGCAGCCGTTCGACTCCGCCCGATGAAGTGATGATCCGCACTCAAGACGGTGACTCGACCGCCGCTCTCCCGGACTCGATCGGCGACTGCCGCCGCGTCGACGGTCGTATCGCGCTCGCCGTAGACGATGCCGACCGGACAGTCGATATCTTCGATCGCGGCGACGGCATCAATCTCGGACCCGAGTTGGGCCGCCGGCGACAGCGCCACGACGGTCTCAGGCGGAACGTCGGCCGCCGACTCGCGGGCCGCGGCGACCAACCCGAGACATCCGCCGAAGCTGTAGCCGAACAGGCCGACTCGATCATAGTGTTCTCGAGCCCACGCGAACGCGTCGCGGGTATCCGAGAGTTCGCCGCATCCTTCGTCCCACTGACCGTAATCGAACCGGAGACACGCACAATCGAGCGCGTCGCTAACGGCCACGAGTCGGGGATCGTTCCGATTGCCACCCATCTGTGGATGTGGCGGGCAGGTGACGATACACCGGTCGCTTTCAGGACGATCCACGGTTCCGCGCACGTCCCGAACGGCGGGGACGACGACGGATTTGCCGCTCATAGCAATCTCTCGCCCGTCATCGCGTTCGGAATTTCGACGCCGACGAGCGACAGGAGCGTCGGCGCGATATCGGCGAGCGTCCCGCCCGAGCGGACGGTCCGACCGCCGTCGGTGCCCTCCGGTGACGCGTATACGAACGGAACCGGATTCGTCGTGTGGGCGGTGTGTGGATCATCCGGCGTTCCCATGTCGTCGGCGTTGCCGTGATCGGCGGTGACTAGGAGGTGTCCCCCAGCCGCTCGGACGGTCCGTTCGAGCCGATCCAGTTGCCCGTCGACGGCCTCTACCGCCGCCACGGCGGCGTCGAAATCACCGGTGTGGCCGACCATGTCTGGGTTGGCGTAGTTCAACACGAGCGCGTCCGGGTCGTCGGCTTCTATCGCCTCGATCGCAGCGTCGGTCAACTCCGGAGCGGACATCTTCGGTCGTCGGTCGTACGTGGCGACGTCGGGGCTCGGGACGATTTTCCGTCGCTCGCCCTCGAAGGCGATCTCTCGGCCGCCGTTCAAAAAGTACGTCACGTGGGCGTATTTTTCGGATTCGGCCATTCGAAGCTGCGTGAACCCGGCGAGCGAAAGCGTCTCACCGAGCGTCCGTTCGGGCGAGAGCGGAGGATACGCGACCGGGAAGTCGAACGTCTCGTCGTACTCGGTCATCGTGACCAACTCGACATCCGGCGGACTCGTCTCGAATGGCCACGACGGGTCGATATCCGCGAGCATCCGGACCAACTGTCGGGCCCGATCCGCGCGGAAGTTGAAGAACACAACCCCGTCGTCGTTCGAAAGTCCGCGTCCGATCGAGTCGTCGCCTTCGATCAGCGTCGGTTCGACGTACTCGTCGGTCTCGCCGCGATCGTAGGCGGCCTCGACGGCGTCGACCGCGGATTGGGCCCGGTAAGACGCCGTCCGTTCGACGATCGCGTCGTATGCCCGTTTCGTCCGATCGAAGTTCTCGTCGCGATCCATCGCGTAGTATCGACCGGAGACCGTCGCGACGCGGCCCGTCCCGTGGGCCGCCGCGGTCACTTCGAGTTCAGCGAGGAAGTCGACGCCGCTCTTCGGGGGCGTATCGCGGCCGTCCGTGAAGGCGTGCGTGACCGCGTCGATCCCTCGATCCGCGGCGAGTTCGATAAGCGCGTGCAGGTGCGACTGATAGGAGTGGACGCCCCCGTCGCTTACCAGCCCTACGAAGTGGACCCGACCATCATGCTCGCGGGCGTACTCGAAGGCACCCTCGATCGCTCTGTTGTACCCGAAAACTCCGTCGTCTATGTCGTCCGTGATCCGCGTCGAATCCTGCTCGACGACCCGACCGGCACCGATGTTGAGGTGGCCGACCTCGCTGTTACCCATCTGGCCCGCCGAAAGCCCAACCCGACGACCGTGGGTTTCGAGCGTTCCGAACGCGCCCCGCTCTCGGAGCCGATCGACGGTCGGCGTCTCGGCGGCCGAAACGGCGTCGCCCGGACCGTCGTCTCCGAGCCCCCAGCCGTCGAGGATCAAAAGCGCTGCTCTCATTGCGTAAAGCAAGTGGCCGGCCGCCTAAGGCGATGTCGCTTCGGGTCTCGGAAGGGTTTTCCCGCCGCCGCCGGTAGCCGACGTATGAACCTGCGGGCCATCGGCGTCCTCCTTCTCGTCCCCCTCGTGGATGTCCTGTTGCTCGTCGTCCTCGCGACTGGACTCGGACCGGTGACGATCGGGCCGGCGGCCACCGTGGCGGTGGTCGTGTTGACCGCGCTTCTCGGCTTGTTGTTGGTTCGCGCCGAAGGCCGACACACGGTTCGGAAGATACAGCGCAAACTCGCTGAGGGCACTCCACCGACCGACGAGCTCCTGGACGGGGCGTTACTCCTCGTCGCCGGCGTGTCGATGCTCACGCCCGGACTCATCACGGATCTCCTCGGCCTCCTGTTGGTCCTCCCGC
>CAZLHT010000092.1:0-6051 GCA_964559185.1 uncultured Natronomonas sp. | reverse complement strand
CCTCCGCTCCGTTTCGCTCAGTATACGAGATATCATACTCCGCACCGCCGTCCGAATCGATCGTTATATCGTCACCCTGAGAGAACGTGAGCGATTTAGTCCCCGTCGACGAGAACGACGCGCTACCCGACGGTCCTGTGAAAGATACCGAAGACGTACCCTGATCGGTCACTTCAAGATAGTGGTTTGCCCATTGAGCCATTTCCCATGCCGACCCGCTGTTTCCATCGAGTCGATCGACGGTCAGAGTCGCCGTCTCGCCAACTTCGACGCTTGATACGTCTAATGTCGTTACTGTATTATCATCTTCAGAGGAATATACACGATTTTCGATGAATTCACCATTAATATAATAATCGACCTCGACATTACCGTCAGCGGTCGAGATCTGATGATTCATCGTAATGGAGTCAATGGACTCAACTGTCGGCGTGTCGAAAGTCCCCGAATCCTCCCCCGTCCCGTCGCCAGCCGACCCGCCTGTAAGCAACCAACTACTGGGCGCATCATAATGGTCAACCTTTTCGCCGTCCATCGAAATCACCGACACTTCAGTATCCTGCGGGCTAAGCGAACCATCGGTCGGGACGCTCTCCGTCGTCGATCCGTCAACAGTCCCCGTGAGTGATCGACTCGTCTCCGAATACGTCCCCGTTATCGAAATCGTCTCTCCCTCCGGCGCGACGTTCCCACCGACACTAATCGAATCGCCGTCGGCGACCGTCTGCGACTGTGCGGTCTCGGCTTTTCTCCCGCCGATCTCGAGAACCGCATTTCTCGGCGCCGTCGTCCCGCCTGGCGAGATCCCGAAGGAATCGCCCGACGACAACACGCCCGACGCCGAATCGTTCGCCGTTACTTCTCGGCCCGTGAGATTAATATTGAAATTGCTAACCTGTGATTCGTTTTCGATCGAATACGAGAACGTCGACCCTTGTGTCGCGTCTTGCGCGTCGATCGATATCCCGCCCGTGAACGTGACGGTATTACTCGAGAACGATTCTATCGGGATAACCGCGTATCCGTCCTCATACCGGATTTCACGCACCCATTCGCCGGTATCCTCGTCGTCGACGGTGTGCGTCCCGAACGCCGCCGTCGGCTTGTATCCCATAATCTCCTCGAGGACGTCCGCCGAGATCGCGACGTCGCGACCCTCCGAGTTCTCGTCATCGCGGAAGACGAGTGCGACCGGCCCGGATCCCTGAATCGATCCACCGGTATACTTGTTCTTGGCTCGCCCCGGCGACGTCACGACGACCTCGAGGGTATCCGCGTGCTTCGACGCCAGGACGCCGTGCTCTGTGAGCTCGTCAGCCTTCTGACCCATCGGCGTTTGCGGCGGGAGATCGCTCGAGATCGAGCTGTCGGGAACCCCCACCATTCCGCTCGGTGCTCCGTCCGCCGCTACTACACCGCCGGCCAACGAGATCGGGCCGACGAGCATCGATCCAACTAACAATATCGAGAAGACGATTGCTCTAAATTTCATGAAATCACCCCTCCATCGAGAGATGCGAGGGAGTTTCCGCGGCTACACAGGCCACGATCGGTCTGCCGTCCGCGAGCTGCACGGCCGCGGCTCCGACGCATTAGGATCGCCCCCTGGAGACCAACCGATCGCTTTTAAAAATGATCAGATAGGTAATGACTCCATGGCCGATAGCGAAAACCCAACCCTCCGGACGGGTTAGGGGCCTAACAGTCGATTCAATGACGAATAAGACGACGATAAAAGCTATTAACGATATGACCACCGGAACCGCGTAGAATACGGTTGATCGACTAATCTTACGTCTCGTCTCGAGCTTCATGTCTCAACCTCCCCGTAGAGGGTTCTCCGACCGAGCACGCCGACGACGAGCAACCCGACGATCACGGCCGTCCACTCCATGCTCGAGAGGCTGATCCGACCGACGACGTCCAGGAGCGCCAGAACGCCACCCGTGCCGAACAGCGTCGACACCACCGGCGCGGTATAGATCATCTGTAACGCGACGTCGATCACGTCCAGGAACTGACCGCCGACCGTAAAGGCGACGAACAGCACCGAGAGCAAGACCGCCGAGAGCCAGTCGACCGCGCCGCCGAAGAAGTCCGCCGCGTTCTCTCCGACGCGTTCGGCTGTCTCTGCTGTTGTCTCGGTCTCTTTTCGTTCTTTGAGCGTCCAGTACAACAAGAGCCCGCCGATGACGAGCCCCAACGCGAGCGCTGTCTGTCCGCCGACCGCTGTCGCCGCGGCCGCCGTCAAGATCAGCCATCCGCCGATCGCAACCCCCAGCACCCAGAGGACGGTCGATCCGATGCCGTCACCGGGCATCTCGACCATCCCCCGGATGCGGGTGTCTCTGTAGTGATTTTGCTTGTGTCATAATTCTTGATCGTAACTCCGGTAGATCTCGAGGCCGATCTTCCCCGCGAAGGCAACGCCGACGAGCACGATCGCCCACTCGGCCTTCGAACCGGGCGGCCAATAGCGCGGCAACGTCAGCCCCGCGATCGACGTCAGCGTGAACAGCGAGCCGAGATTCATCCACGTCGCCGTCGCGAAGCCGAAGATGATCGTCGGATCGTACAGCCCGACGCTCAGAAGCGACGCCAGCCACGTAAACGGCGAGCGGATCAACCCCGTGATCGAAATCCCTCCATCTGTCGATTCTGTCATCTGAGTAATGCCTCCAGGAACGGCCCGACGATCGGGATCGCAGCCAACGACGCCCGCCCGGTCCGCCGCAGCGTCCGGTCGACCAGCACGACCGTCGCGACGACGATCGCGACCGCGACCGGCCACGCCGCGATCCCGAGCTCGCCGACGAACTCGGCCGTCGATCCGTAGACCCCAGTGATCGGAGCCAACAGCGCCGTTCCGACCGGCCCCGCCGCGTCGACGAGGAGTTCGGTCGCGACCAGCGGGATGTCGAGGATCCCGATCTGGCCGGCCGTCGTCGTAATGCTATCGCCCCACGCGACGAGCGTCATCGCTCCGAGGACGATCTCCCATAGATCGATCACGCCACCGACGATCGCGCCGACGATCACGCCGAGGATCGTCTCCCGTGGATTCTTTGCGAACGTCTCGAGGAACCCCGCGTTGTCCGTGAGCCAATCCGGTGCGAAGTCTGAGAACGAGAGGGTGTCACCCTCGGCGACGTTGTCCCTCGCCTCTTCGATCGTCTCCTCCGAATCGGTTGTTCCCGACCATGCGTCCGTCATCGAGTCTCGGGCGTCTTCCCAGATACTCATCAACGGACCACCTCAACGCCGCGGGAAACGATGAACAGCCCCGACAAGACGAGCCCGACACCGATCGGGAACGCCAGCACCGGTGCGACGCCGTCGATCGCTGCGAGCGACTCCAGGCGAGCCTCCTCGAGGAGTCCCAACGGTTCCGACACCGCAGTCTCGATCGCGGTTTCGATCCAGTCGGAGACGCTGCTCAACACGAGTCCATAGGCCGACGTCAGCATCTCGATTCCAGCGTTGAGCGCCAGGAAATACGTCGCGAGCACGCTGCCGACCATCGACTTCGCTAACGCTGACCAGTTAATCCCATCCGCCAGCACGATATCGCCGGCCCTGTCGCCGGTCGTATCGAGAAACTGAGACGTCGTCGCGGCCTCGTCCGTGACCTCATCGAGATCCGACTCGTCAGCCACGAGCGAACGCCTCCGCTCCTAGGGAAGGAGGGACCTGGTCAGCCATCGTTAATCCCTCGCGTCGTCTGTCTCGCCCTCTTCTTGGACGCCCGGATCAGGCACGAATGGCACCCACTCCGGGATGTCGATATCGGTGAAGCTGCCGGGGAAGATGTCGCTCGTCGTTCCCTCCTCGAGGTAGATCGTCACGAGCCACAACGCCAGCAAGACGCTCGCAACGCCGACCGGGAAGGCCAGCGCCCCGAGCCAGCCGACGAACGTTGAGGAGATCTCCGTCCCCGTCGTATCCGCGGTTTCCGTGAGGATCGACGCCGGCTCTCCGACGAGCCCCTCGAAGAGATCCGCGACCGACTCGCCCGCCGAGTCGAGCGGATTCGTCACAAACCCAACGATCGACTGAAAGACGTCCTGGATCCCGACGAACACGCCCACGATCGTCAGACCGATCCCCGTCCGGACGAATCGGCCGATGCCCCAACCGTCATCGCCTGAAACGCGATCGGCCGCGAAGTTGAACAACCCCGCTGCCGACGCATCATCGTCGAGCTCCCCGTCGCTACCAGACATCTCGATCACCTCCTGGATGCGGGTAGGATGTCATCCTTAGAACACCCCGAGCCGCCGGCCGCCGAGGAACGCGGCCACACCCGAGACGATCACGCCCGGCAGGCTGAACAGCATCGAGAGGAAACCGCCCTCATCGTCGCCGGTCGGCCCCATCGCCCCGCCGACGTTCTCGATAGCGTTCTTCTCGTCGTCTGTCACGACATATTCAAAGTGCAGCACGACCGGCGAACCGGCCGAGACCGACGTCGTGACCGTTACGTTCGAACTCATCGAACCGTACGAGGACGTGATCCCCGTCCACGGGTCGATGTCGTCGAACTCCGTGTCGCCGGTGCCTTCTGCGTACTCAACGGTTTCGTACCGCGAGCCCGGCCTCGCGACCTCATCAACGACCTCTAGGTTCGCGTACGAGAGATCGTACGCGTCAGGCGCTTCATAGCGGAAGTGTCCGTTGAACTTGTGCTCGAAGTTCGGATACTGGTCTGCTTCCTCAAATTCGACGGAGACGTCCTCGCTGTCGAGATCCGCCGCCGTCTGCTTGAAGTCAACCGTCAGGCCCAGGATCGTCGCCGAATCGAACGCCGGCCCTATCGACGAGAGACTGTGGAGCGACAACGCGCCGCCCTGGTTTTCTTTGATCTCGACCTCCTCGAGATCGTCGTCATCGTCGTTGTCCTTCAGCTCCTCGCCGAAGACCCACGGCGACGTCTTGTCGACGTTGATCGCCGAAATGTCGACCTCTGCGTCCGCCTCGGTTACGACGATCTCGACCTTCGAGATATCGTTAAAGGACCCGTCGCCATCAGCGATCAGATCCATATCGCCGAGCTGCTGCTGGAAGATCACGCCCTCGCCCGTCGCGGTCGTGATCGTGTGCGTGTTTTCCGAGTCCGCCGATGGATCGAGCGTCGCGTCGTAGTGATCGCCATCAGAGTCGACGACGCTCACGTTCGCGACCACGCCGCTGTCGACGGTGTTCGCGTCGAGCACGAGCTGGAGGTAGCGCTTGTTCTCGTCGCTCGTGATCGAGACGTCGCTGAAGGTGGCCGTCGCCGTATCACCGGCCGCCATCGAGCTCGTCGACACGCGGAGCGCGTCTTTGCCGGGCGCGGTCTCGACGTCCGAGATCGTCATCTTCGAGGAGTTCGCCCCCGAGGCCGACCACTCGTCCGAGTCGAGAGCTGAAACCGACTCGTTCGCGTGGGGGAAGCCCTCCGCGTCGGAGAAGTTGACGTCGCTCGCGATGAACGAATACGGGTTATCCCGCTGGGGATCGACCCGCCCTGGGAAGTCCGTCACGTCCCCCGCGTCGTTTTCGTATTGTAGCCCCGACCAGGCCATCTCATAGCCGTCGATCGTGACGTTGCCCTCGAGCTCCGCGTTCGGAGCTGCATCCGCGTCTGTGTTGATTGTACTGCTCTGCGCCAGTCCGGGTGTCGCCGCGAGACTGACGACCATCGAGAGCGTCAGAATCACGAGGAACCCGGTTTTGAGAGTTCTCTGTATCATTCGTAGGTTGTTGTAAATCGCTGTCGCCGGGTATCGACCGGCGGGCCGTGGTTCACCTGCACTACCTGGATCAGTACCACTACCAGTCGTCGCGTCTCTGCGCCCGATTCACGGGTGAACGGATCTGTGGATCCGAATGAGGCAGTCTCCCGGAGCTCACGAACGTAGTCTCTGAAAGTGTCGGAGATATCGATCCCTTCGGGATCCCACTCAGTCACCCATGACCGCCTCCAGACACCGTTCCTTTCGCGCTCCATCGCGGTATTGCCCGCTGGTGCGCGAGTATGTACTCGTTCTCGGTGCGTCCGTCCGTTCCCGC
>CAZLHT010000091.1:0-6072 GCA_964559185.1 uncultured Natronomonas sp. | reverse complement strand
GACCTCGCGCCGGCGGAACAGCGCGAGGAGATAGACGAGATGCTGGACGAAATCTACGAGCCGATCAATAACGGCGTCTACCGTACCGGGTTCGCCGACACACAGGCCGCCTACGACGAAGCGGTCTCGGCGCTCTTTGAGGCGCTCTCACGCCGGGATTCGGCGCTCGGAGACCGGCGCTACCTCGTTGGCGATCGGCTCACCGAGGCTGACATCGCGATGTACACCACGCTCGTCAGATTCGACGAGGTCTATCACACCCACTTTATGTGCAACCACAAACTGATCCGCGAGTACGCGAACCTCTGGCCGTACCTTCGAGATCTGTACGCGACGCCAGGCTTCGGCGAAACGACGCGAATGGATCACATCAAGGAGCACTACTACACGACCCACCCGGACGTGAGCCCGAAGCGTATCGTCCCAACGGGGCCCAACCCCGATTTCGAGGTTCCACACGACCGCGACGAACTACTGGGAGAGCCGCCGATCTGAAGTTCCTCGGATCGAATTTGCGATCGGAACGACAGCGATTGATGTTCGCCCAGTCGGTAGAGCTAAATATTTCTATGGTATACTATAGCACGATCATGGCTGACACGAAGCGAGGCCGCGAACGGAAAGGACGAACGAAGAGACAACAGCGCCACCGACACGATATCCAGCGAGCGCTTGAAGCGCAGGACCGCGATCTCGACTTCGATGAACTCTACGAGGACGAAGAGCTAGAACTCGACCTCTGAATGCGGTGCAATTACACGACTTTTCCGATCGACGCCGAGCGGTGGTTCTCCGTCGGGAGCGACGATACGCTGAGGATCGGTTCGCTTCCAGTATAGCGTACTTCCTAGACTTCTGGGCGGATGCTGGAAGATGAATCTTCGATGCGGCTTTCCGGGGCTCGTGTCCGCCGTCGTTTCCGACTCGATTTGGAGTGATTTATTTCCCCGTTGATTCAACACGTGAGCATGCCCGATACCACGCTCGCCGAACTACTCGAACGGAACGCACGCCACGTCGAATCGCTGTCGGACGACCACTTCGACGCCGTGGAATCCACACAGGAACCCGCAGTCGTTTCTGTCTGCTGTTCGGATTCGCGGGTTTCACAGGAGGGTATGTGGGCGATTAAGGATCCCGGATGGCTCTTTACGGCCGGTAACATCGGCAATCAGGTCTGGGACATCCACGACGGCGATCGCGTCCTCAGCGGAGACGTGCTGTACCCGATCGAATACACCGACACGAACGTCGCGGTCGTCGTCGGACACACCGGCTGCGGGGCCGTCACCGCGACGCTCGAGACGGTCCGGGCGGACGAACCGGATGACGTGTCGCCCGGCATCGAGGCGAGGATCGAGTCGTTGCGCCCGGTCATCGAAGCCGGCCTCTCCGACGACCGCGTCTCGGAGGATCGCGACGTCGGTCTCGTCGATCAGCTCGTTGAGTACAACGTCGATCGGCAGGTCGAGTTCCTGCGGACGGCAGAGGCTGTCCCCGACACCGAGACGATCCTCGGATTCGTCTACGACTTTCAGGGCGTGTACGGCGACGGGAGGGGACGCTGCTATCTCGTCAACCACGACGGCGAGACGGGGATCAAACGGCTTCGAGACGTCACCCCCGAGGCATACGGGGCCCACGCCCGTCGCCTGTTGTAGTCAGTCCGATTTGAACGTTTTTGGTGCTCTCTCCCGCCCGAACCGTTGGACAGCCCGTCGGCTACGGGTTGAGAAAAAACGTGTTCAATGATCGATACCGCTACAGCCGGCGTCTTATAGGCGCGTCAGGTTCGCCGCACGGGGACCTTTTTCGGCCTCCTCGATGTCGAACTCGACTTCCTGCCCTTCTTCGAGGTCCGGACCGCCGACATCCTCCATGTGGAAGAAGACGTCCTCGTCCGCGTCCTCAGTGTCAATAAAGCCGTAGCCGCCTGTGTCGTTGAAGAAATCAACCGTTCCGGTTGCCATCTTCTGACCGAAGAACGCCGATACATATAATGCTTCCGGACCTCTCCCCTTCGTGATCATTCGCCAACGCCGGATGAGGTTCAAAACCGTGCAGATGACTCTCCCCTTAACCGCACGGGAGATTTCGTACCGGCTAGCCGATCGCTTCCTTTCGTCAGGGAGTGACGACGATCTTGCCAACCGTTTCGCGGTTTTGCATCGCGGCGAAGGCATCCCCCGTCTCCTCGAGCGGATAGGTCCCGTTGATCTCCGGGGAGAGATCGCCGCTCGCGACGAGTTCGACGAGCCGCTGTAGTTCGGGCTGGGTCCCCATCGTGCTGCCGATCACGCGTTTGTGTCCGAGGAACAGATCGGGAATGTCGATCTTGCTCGTCCCCCCAGCCGTGCGTCCACAGATCACCATCCGCCCGCCTCGACGGAGCAGATCGAGCCCGAGATCGGTGTAGGGCCCGCCGAGATGATTCAACGCCGCATCAGGGGTTCCGAGCGCTTCGACCTCGTCCTGAAGTGCGTCTGGATCGGTTCCCTCGATCCCATGATCGAGGCCCAACTCTCCGAGCCGGTTGAGCTTTGAAGCCGACGAGGAGGTTCCGATGGTCCGAGCGCCGAGCGCGTCGGCCAGTTGAACACACGCGACGCCGACGCCGCCCGTCACGCCGGGGACGAACACGAGATCGCCTGCTCCGACTTCCGCCCGTCGAAGCATGTGCTGGGCGGTCAAATAGGCGGTCGGCAGGGCGGCAGCGGTGGTCGCATCGACTGACGCCGGGAGCGGAACGAGTCGGTCGGCGTCGACGCGGGCGGCCTCGGCGAACCCACCGTGATACAGGGAGAACCGCTCACAGCGATTCTCCGGCCCCTCTCGGCAGAATCGACAACGTCCGCACGTTTCGTTGGGACAGAGTACGACTCTATCCTCCGGCTCGATGGCGTCGACGCCGTCCCCAACGCTCCGAACCACGCCAGCGACGTCGAGCCCACTGACGAACGGCAGATCATCGGTGTCGACCATGGCGGAATCGCCCTCGAGAATCCAAAGGTCGTGGCGGTTGATCGAACACGCTTCCACGTCGACGACCGCTTCACCGGGTTCCGCCTCCGGCGCCGGCCGGTCGAGAATATCCACGCCCTCGGGTCCGATCAACTCGCTGAATGCTGCGATACGCATCGGGTTCCTATGGAACCGAAGGCCGTATAACTGTTCGTGACAGGGAGGGTTCGTGTCGGGGACCGAACACCAACGCGGGCGACGTTCACACTCGAAGGAACTCCAGTGCGATCACGACGAGCGCGAAAAAGACGTGTTCGCCGTCGATCACGAAGCCATAAAACAGCGGTCCGCGATCCTCGCTCGCGAACGGGATGTAGCCGGCGACGTAGGCGAGAAAGGCGAGAAAGGCGAGAAACGTTCGAGGAACGATCCCCGTCGCGACGACCGCGAGCACGGCGGCGGCGACGGCGACCGTGACAGCGAGCGCCCCGATTCGGGTCGCCCGCGGTCCGAGGACGATCGGGACGGTGCGAATCCCTTCCCGTTTGTCGCCCTTGATGTCTTTAATATCGAATACGGCCGCCGCGACGGTCAGCATGATCGTAAAAATAGCCGCAATAACGAGGATCTCCGGCGTTCGAACGACGCCGTAGTAGACGCCAACGCCGAGCGGGACGATTCCCCACGAGATCCCGACGATCAGGTTCTTGACCAACAGAAGCCGTTTCACCCGAAAGAGCGAGTACAGGGCGGCAGCGAAGATCGGTAAGACGAGAAAAGGTGCGCCGGGGAGCCCGAGGGTGAACGCGACGCCGATCGAGCCGAGGTAAAGCACCGCGCCCCCCGCGAAAAAGATCCCGCCGTATCGCTCGGTGAACGTCGTCCGTCTCGGGAGGTTTTTCGCGTCCTCTTCGATGTCCGTGAGGCGATTGAGGCTGTAGACGAAAAGCGTCGCCGCGAAGACGATAAAGAGCGGGAGGATCTCGGGGGGGAGGTCGGCTAACAACATCGTTGCAAGCGCGACGCTCGTCGCGGCGATGGAGATAAACAGGTTGCTGTGGACGAAAAACGCGGCGAGCGCTCGAAGCGGCCCATGGTCCCGCGTCGTCGTCGTTTCCATTCGGATACCGTCTATAGATTGTCACGGATGTTTTTAGGTCTGTTCAGTCCCCGTCGATCGTTTTCTCGAATCGGCGATCGCCGACCGAACGTCGGTCGAAGCGCTGATTACCCGTCGGCGCGACGTACGATCGAATGCTGTCGTCTTCGTGGAAACGAGATATCGCGAGCGGGCTCATCGTTCTCGTGCCGCTGCTCGTCACGGCCTATGTCGTCGCGTTCATCTATCAGGCCATCGCAAACCTGCCGTTCCTCGAGACGACCCTCGGCGACCTCCCGGTTATCGTTCGGGTTCTCATCACGCTCTTGCTGTTCGGATTGCTCGTGCTCGCCGTCGGTTACCTGATGCGAACGACCGTCGGGGATCTCCTCGAGGGTGCCCTCGATAGCATGATGAATCATCTTCCCGGCCTCCGTGTCGTCTACAACGCTTCGAAGATGGCGGTCGAAACCGCCGTCAGCGGCCCGGACGAACTCCAGACACCGGTCAAACTCGAGACCTGGAATGGCATGCGAATGACCGCGTTCAAGACCGGAAAGTCGACCGATGACGGGCGCGATGTCTTGTTTTTGCCGACAGCCCCGAACATCACGACCGGGTACGTCGTCGAGGTCACCCCGGATCGGTACACGGAGGTCGACGAAAGCGTCGAGGACGCGTTGACGCGGATACTCAGCGCCGGTTTCGGCGAGAACGACCAACGCGGCGTACAGATCGACGTCACGGATGAGTTGGTCGCGAAAGAGAGCGAGCAGGCCTCCGCAGAGGACGACTGAGGACAACCGTCAATAACTGGAGTAGCCGCTATCGTCCGACACCTACACGTGCGACTTCGGCAATAGCTCCTCGAACTCTCGAGAGTCCAGCCACTTACAGAGCTCTATCAATCGTTCAGTCGCGGCTTCGAACAGTTTCGCGCCCTTCTCGGCCGTCGCATCGGTTTGATCCCCGAAGACACCGTTTTCTGTGTTGTCGATCGAGTCGTAGTACGTTCGGGCACCGTACTTACTCGCCTCGGCGTACCCGAAGTCGCTCCAGCCGTTATCTCTCGCGTCTTCTAGTCTATCGGTTCGGACCAGTTCCTCGGCGAGATGCATGGTTATCGCCGTCTCCTTCGGTCCGCCGTGCGGCCCGTTCCGCTCGAACAGATCGTCGACGAGTTCCGGAATGCTCTCGTCCCACATCCACTCGATCGCATAGAGCGCCCCGTCGTCCCGCAGGCGACGGCCTACCTCCCGAAGGTGATCTACATTCCCGCCGTGGGCGTTGACGTAGACGACGCGGTCTATACCGTGATACGTCAAGTTCCGGGTGAACGACTCGACGTACTCTCTGAAGGCCGGGGCGTCGACCCACATCGTTCCCGTAAACTGCCTGTGGTGCGGGCTGACGCCGACGTCGATCGTCGGCGTACAGAGATAGCCGGCCCGTTCGGCGGCCTCCCGCGCGAATCCTTCGGCGATCAGGTGGTCGGTCGCCAGCGGAAGGTGGGGCCCGTGTTGTTCAGTCGAGCCCAGCGGCACCAGCGCCAGCGATTCGTCCTCGAAGTATCCCCCGAGCTCCGGCCACGTTTGATCGGCGATATACATATCCTCTCTGGTGAGCGGCGTACCCTTCAAGCTGTGTGTCCCCTCGCAGTTCGACGGTTCGAAGTGGCTTTCGATTCAGGGCGCCCCCGCGATGACGACGCGAACTCGTTTGTCGCTGCGGTTGTGTAACTGCCGTCTCGTCTCGGGTGCGACACGGATTGCCTCGCCGGCGACGAGCGCCTCTTCGGTCTCGGGAGTACCCTCGCTTCCGCCGAGTTCGACCGTCAGTTCGCCGTCGACGACGAGATACGCCTCCTCGTGGTCCGCTTCGGCGTGATCGTGCGCTTTTCCTTTCCCGCCCGCCTCGAGTTCGAGAAGCGTCATTCCGGTGTTCTCACAGCCGAGTGAGTCCCGGAAGAACCACATGCCACCGTACTCCTCGGGGACGACGCTCTCGATGTC
>CAZLHT010000090.1:3652-6163 GCA_964559185.1 uncultured Natronomonas sp. | reverse complement strand
CCCGGGAAACCCTGAATCGTCCGCCACCATTCACGGGTAACCGTGCACCGCAATCCACAGAACTAACCGACCGCGCGGCGAATTCGCGACGCATGATCGGCGCACACTATCTGAACAGCGACGAACTCCGGGATCTCGCGACCGAACCGGAGTTCGTCGACGCGGTCCGAACCGCGTATCGCGAACACGGCGAGGGGGCACCGACGCACCCGCGGATCACCCTGAAGCGAGAGTCGCCAGCGGGCTTGCTCAACAGCTACATGGCGATCCTCCCCGAGACCGGAGTGATGGGCGGGTACATGTATTCCGCCGGTTTTTCCGACGCCGACGCCCGGTTCGTGACGCCCATCTTCGACGCCGAGACGGGCCAGCCGCTGGCCGTCGTCGACGGCGCGTACGTGAACACTCACAAGACGGGAGCGGCGGGCGCGGTCGGGAATCGACGCGCTCGCGCGCGATGATGTGTCGACGATCGCCGTCATCGGCAGCGGCGCGCAGGCACGCGGACAACTCCGCGCGGCGGTCACCGTCAGGGACGTCGAGGAGATACGGGTCTTCTCGCCGACATCGGCACATCGCGAAACGTTCGCCGCGGAGATGAACGAGACGCTCGGTCCCGACGTTCGAGCGGTCGACTCCAGTGCCGCCGCGGTCGGGGGAGCCGACGTCGTCATCACCGCCACGAACGCGAGCGAGCCGGTCGTCGACGACGGCGACATCGAACACGGAACCCACATCAACGCGATCGGTCAGTACGATCCCGACAAACGCGAGTTGGAGGCCGAAACGGTCGGGCGGGCCGTCTACGTCCCCGACCTGCGGGCCCGGGCGCTGCAGGACGCCGGCTCGTTCCTGCAGGCCCGCGCGGAGGGCGTCGTCGACGACAAACACATCAACGCCGAACTCGGTGAGGTCGTCGCCGGAAACGCCCCTGGCAGAACCGACGACGGGCAGGTGACGATTTTCGATAGCGGCGGGACGGCGCTGGAGACGCTCTCGTCGGCCGCGCTGTTGGCTCGGCGCGCGATCGAGCAGGGAAAGGGAACGGAGATTACGCTCGCTTCAGCGAGCGAGGTGTACACCGGCAAACAACACGATACGAGCGAGGAACTCTAGTCGTCCTCGACCTCGAGATCTTCCCCATCCGGAAGCGCCAGCTCGAGCATCTCTTTGACGGAGGTCGCCGATTCGGCCGAGAGTATCCGGGCGCGGAGCTCGCGCGTCGCCGCAGCCGACAACCGGGCGCCGACGAGCGAATCGAACTTCTCGAATATCTCTTCGCGTGAAAAGGGCGTCTCGCCGCCGCCCCGCGCGTCCTCTTTTGTCACCGCGTGACTCGTTCCGTCCGTCATCTCGACGGTCACCGACGCGCCCCACTCTCCCTCGGCGGCGCGCGCGTCGAACTCCTCGTCGGCCACGAGTTCCACGCGGGAGGCGAGCGTCTGAATCGCTTCGTTTTCGACCAGCTCCTGCGTGAACGCCTCGACGTCCGATCGGCCGGTGTAGAGACGACTCGCCAAGGCAAAAGGCGTGCTGAACTTCGCGCTCAGGACGTTGTCGGGATCCGATCGATCGAGTGTCGTCCCCAACTCGAACGTCCGGACCTCGATGCGTGCGACGTAATCGGGATCGATGTCGACCTCCGATTGGATCGCCGCGAGCGCTTCGATCGGCGCGTGGGCGTAGCGACACGCCGCGTGGACCTTGACGTAACTGTCGGTGAGGTAGTACGACTTGCCGAACGTCTCGAAGGGCGCGAGCAGTTCATCGGTGACAGCGTTCGCGGCGGTGTAAGGGAGCAGACACTCCTCGATCGTACCGTGGACGCCCGTGACGCCCGCTTCGGCGAGCGACGCGGCGACGACGCCGTGCTGGCAGGCCAATCCCGTGTAGAAGTTCCGAACCGTCGCGCCCTCGAAGGCGGCCCGCCAGTGGCCGACGACGAACGGATTGACGGCGTTTCGAATCGCGTCCGCCATCGTCTCGGCGTCGAACGATCGCAATCGGCCGACCGCGACTGCGGCCGAGACCGGCGACCAACCGCCGTGCGGGTGCAGTCCCGATTTCATCGGTCTAATTACGTCACCGAGTCGCGCGCCGACCTCGTAGCCGACGAGGATCGAGTCGAGAAGTTCCGTGCCCGTCGAATCGGCGTGTTCGGCGGCCGCGAGCGCCGGAACGACGGTGTGAATGCCCGGATGGGCCGAGCGCTGGTTCCCCTCGTCGAGTTCGAGCGTGGTCCCGGCGGCCGCGTTGAGAAGCGCTGCCTGTGCGACGTCGCGCCGATCGCCGGTCGCGAACACCGTCGCACCGCCGCCCGAGATTGGTCCACGCCCTAACGCCGCCATTCCGTCGGCGACGCGTTCGATGTAGCCGGTTTCGCTGCCGCGGATGCAGACCCCGACGGTGTCCAGCAGGACGATCGGGAGTCGATCGCACACCGCCTCCGGGACGTCCGCCAGAGAAGCCGCGGTCGCGTACTCCGCAGCGATCGCCGCGATATCGTCGTTC
>CAZLHT010000090.1:0-3552 GCA_964559185.1 uncultured Natronomonas sp. | reverse complement strand
GTGGATCGCGCGATGGCGTTGCATCACCACGCCGCTTTCAGCACCGCCTCTAGATCCGCCTGGGTCGGGTCGAGTTCGGTCGGTGCCTGAGCCATCATCGGATCGTTCAACGCGAACTCGGCGAGGGCGGGGATATCCTCGCGTCGTGCCCCGGAGAGATCGCCCGCCTTTCGCGGGACATTGAGGCCGTCGCGGACCTCGGCGATGCGGCGGACGATCTCGTCGATCAGTGACGGCGAGTCGGGGGCGACGCCGACCGCTTCGGCGAGTTTGGGGGCGATGCCGTCCACCCGTTCGAGCACGTAACGGAGCGCGTGCGGAGCCATCACAGCGTGAACGTGTCCCTGCTGTACCGGATACCGTCGCGCGAACGCGTGGCCGAACGCGTGGATGATCGAGAGTCGCCGCTCGTACTGGACGAGCAGCATGCCGAAGACCGCGCGATCGATCGCGCGCGGATCGTCCGAGAGGTTTGGTAGCGCAGAGCAGAGATACCGCAGCCCGTGTATCGCCGCCGCGTCGCGGAACGGATTCCGGGTTCGGGCGTACGGCGTCTCGAGCCCCTTATCGAAGCCGTTCATCGCCGAGCCCGCGAGCGCCCTCTCCGGCGTCGTTTCGACCGCGCTCGGGTCGGCGACGTTCGCGATCGGCCGAACCGACTCGCTCATCGTGATCGGCTGTCCCGTGGGCGACTCTTCGGTGGAGAGCACCACGAGCGATCCACCCGAGGAAACGTCCGCACCGGCGAACGTCGTGGGAACGACGACGACCGGCGCGGCCGGCTTCGAAACGTCGAGCCCGGAGAACGTCCCCTCGCGGGCAGCCGATTTGAGCTCGTCAAGCGATCGTCCATCCGACGCGATCGCATTCATCTGTCTGGCGATGTCGAGGCTGCTGCCCCCGCCGACGCCGATGAGGACGTCGGCGTCGACCTCGCGCATCCGTTCGATCGCGTCGTAGGCCGTCTCGACCCGCTTCGCCGGCGTCGTCTCGTCGAAGACGCCGGCGAGGCGCTCGCCCAGGCCGTCCTCGATCGGGTCCATCAACTCGTCGTTCGCGCCGACGTTTCTGCCCGTGATTATCAGAGCCCGTTCGAGCCCTTCGTCTGCGAGGACGTCACCGAGTTCCGCGACGCGATTGCGGCCGAACAGGATGTCGAGGCCGTCGTACGTGTACTCGAAGGGTTCTGTGGGTAACTGCATGACGCTCCGTTCGACTGGGGGGATGATAACGTTAGGTGCTGTCGTCGGCCGCCTCGCCCACCAAAGCGCCCGATGCGTCGAGAGGAACAGCCGCTCACTCGGCAGTGAACGCCTCGGCGACGGTCAGATTCGATACGAGCGCGCACAGGAGTTTGATCCGCGCCTTCGCCGCGGAGAGGTCGCCGGCGAAGACGGCCCCGTGCCGTTCCAGCGTGTAGCCGCCGCCGCCCCCGTAGACCGCCGCGACGCCGCCGGCGTGACACCGCGAGGTGACGACGACGGGGACGCCGGCGGCGATGGCGTCCGCGACGGCCTCGGCGACCGCGTCGGGCGCGTTCCCGAGGCCGGTCGCCTCGAGCACGAGGCCGTCGCAGCCGGCCTCGACCGCGCGATCGACCACGTCGCGGCCGACGCCGAGGACGATCGGGACGACCGGAACGTTGCCGGTGGGACGGCCGTCCGTCGGAAGAGTCGCCGCCCGCGAGCCGAGTTCACGATAGCGCTCGAAGCCGTTCGGGCCGACGACCGCAACCGGGCCTCGATCCGGCGATTCGAACGTGTCGAGACGCCACGTGTGGGATTTGACGACGTCGTGGGCGGCGTGAACCTCGCCATTGAGACAGACGTAGGTGCCGCCGGCCGACCGCATCTCGGGCGCTCGCACGGCATCGACCGCGGCGAGGAGGTTCGCGGGGCCGTCGGCTCCCGGTTCGTCGGGACGGCGCTGTGCGCCGGTGAAGACGACCGGATCTCCCGGCTCGCGGACGAGGTCGACGTAGTACGCCGACTCGGACATCGTGTCGGTGCCATGGGTGACGACGACGCCGGCGTCGTGAGCGGCGATCCGTTCGCGGATCCGCTCCAACACCTTGAAATCCATGTCGACGCTGGGTCGCTGTGAGAGGTGTTCGACCCGGATTCGGTCGGCGAGTTCGGGGACGCCATCGACGAGATCCTCGCCGGTCTTTGTCGGCTCGGCCCCATCCTCGCCGGCCGTGCTCGCGATGGTGCCGCCGGTGGAGACGACGAGTACGCGTTCGGACATACCTCCCCGAACGGGGAGTCGAGCCATAACGCCTGCGACTCGAAACGGCGGCCATCACGCCGCCACCTGGAGGGTCATCCTTTTTCCGCCCCGTTTACGAGGACATACCATGACGCGACTCGCGATCAATCCGACCGCACTCAAAGACGCCCGAAGCATCGGCTACAACCACGCGATTATCGACGGCGGGACGTTCTACATGGCAGGGCAGGTCGCGATGGATGCCGACGCGAACGTAGTCGGCGAGGACATCGAGACCCAAGCTCGAAAGGCCTACGAGAACGTCGGAATCCTCCTCGATGCCGTCGGGAAGACGTACGCCGACGTCGCGAAGGTGACGACCCACATCGTCGATCTCAGCGAGCACTACTACGACGGGTACAAGCGGGTCTACGAGGAGACGTTCGAAGCGCCCTACCCATGTCACACCGTCCTCGGACACGGAGAACTGGCCCACGAGGACTACCTCGTCGAGGTCGAAATCGAGGTACCGTTCACCGACGCCGAGATCGACGCCATCGAGCCGGACGGCAACGTCGTTCGCGAGGTTTGAATACGCCCACCCTACGGGGTAGTGTTCAGATACGCAGATTCCATGTGAAGGCGAATGATCGAAGCCAGTCGTCGGCAGTTTCTGGTTCGGCGTTGCTGAAACAGTTTGAGAAGCTGGTAGTTCGTCGTTTTATCTCTCGAAAGACACGTTCAACGCTGTTTCGATTTCCGTGTTGTTCAGAGCTGAAATCGAGGCCGTGTCGTTGGCAGGCGTCTTTCAGCGAGTGCGAGCCGTCGATGAGAAAGACCGCGTTGTCACCGGCATGGTTCTCGCGGAATTCGTCGAAGAACGCGTGGGCGAGAACGTTTGTTCTGGTCGGTTCGAGCGTTGTATGGAGTACTTCGTTCGTTGCAGGCTCGACAGCCGCATACAGCCAATACTGCTCATCGTTGCGTCGGATCACCGTCTCGTCGACCGCAACGTGATCCGGACTTCGATCTGAGTCGGGCTGTAGATCGGCTTTGTGCACCCAGTTATGAACGATGGATCGAGCTCGATCGACACCGAATACCTCACGAATCGAGACAGTATTCGAACGTGATAACCCTGCCAGATGGAGCTGAATACCGAGCTTCATCAGCAGTCGCGGTGTCGCTTCTCGATCCACAAACCCTCACTCGAGCTCGCTCAAACAGCCGCTGAGGCGGTCGTTTTTCGACAAAGACACACAAAAAAAGCACCCCCACACTCTTCATACGTATATGTACACCCCCGTCCGCGTCGGCTCAATGCGAATGCCCCCACTGTTTGGT
>CAZLHT010000089.1:2161-6175 GCA_964559185.1 uncultured Natronomonas sp. | reverse complement strand
ACGAGCGTCGGGGGCAGCCCCACCAACGCGACCCCCTCCAGCCCGCCGGCCGCCCCGAGACAGGTCAGGACAGCGATGAACCGAACCAGCAGGCTATCGATGACGGTACCGCTCGCCATCGCGTCGGCTCGCGTCCCGGCGGCGAAGGAGATTCCGTATGTCGCGAAGGCGACGCTCGCGACGGCTTGAACCGCCTGCACGGCGACCGTTAAACCGATCGAGATGATGACGACGAACTCCACGAAGACGACGCCCATGAACGCGGCTTCGAGGGCTCGAGCCCGGCCGTGCGAGAGCCGCGTGGAGTCGGCGTCCCGGTAGGGGAGTCGATAGTAGAGTTCCCGCATCGAAAGCGAGAGCAGGATGATGAAAAACAGCTGAAAGACCTGCCGGAGTCCTGCAAGCGCGGCCGTCGAGACGGTGGTCGATCCGAGCAGTTCGTAACCCCCGAGGAGGGCGTAGGCCATCCCGGCGCCCATCGCGAGGACGACGTACCGCCAGATCTCGATGGAGAGCGTTCCGCGTCGATCGTTCATGACCGCGTAGAACGTCGCGATACCGCATGCGAGAAAGAGGACCACGAAGGCGAGAAACCGCGTGAGAACCCCCGATCCAACCACCGTCGGCTCAACCATCGACGACCCCCGTGACGGCCCGGAAGGCGGCCGCCATCGCCTCAACTGTCTCGAACCGTTCGGTTTTCCGGACAGCGAGACAGCGCCGAAGGAAACTCTCAAGGTCGGGAAGCCGTCGATCGAGATCGTCCGGTATCGCGAGCGTCTCGTCGGGGGAGCCTTCGCCTGCCCCGGACGGCGCGCGTCCGAAAAGCGCCACGTGGACGATCGCGCCGAATCCGTACACGTCGGTGAGACCGTCGACGTCGCCGGAAGAATCGAGATCGGTGTGCTCCGGGGCGAGATAGCGGTCCGGAATCGGGGGGGACGCATCCCTCTCCCGAAGTGGGCTCACGTATCCCCAGTCGGTCACTCGGGGGAATCGCCACGCGTCCGGCTCGGTGATGATCGAACTTCGAACGATCGATCCGGGGGTCAACGCGCCGTGGATTACCCCGCGCGCGTGTGCGAAGCGTAACGAGTCCGCGATCGTCCGAAGCGTCCAGACGGCCGCCGAAAGCCGTCCGTTCCGTCCGAGTTCGGCCACGCCGGTGACGTCCTCGTAGGCCGTCACGAGCCACGGGAACGGATCGAGTCCCCAGTCAACGACCGGAAGGATCGCCTCGTGGTGGTCGATCGACTGCCACATCCGGATTCGCCGGTCAAACGTCGATCGGAGGTCGGATCCTCCGGAGGGGTCGAAGCGCTTGAGCAGACCGGGCGTCGTTCGGCCGTCCGGCGTTCGATAGACCACCTTGAAACTCGACGCGGCGTCGCCCCGGTGGATGACCTCGACGGGCGTGTACCGATCGAACTCGTACTCGACGGACGGCGGATCGACCGGTCGATCCGTCGGCGGTCGCCGTCGAGCGACCTCGGAGTCGGAATCGTACGCAGAGGCCGAGCCGCCGCCAATCCATCCCCACCGATCGGTGTCGGTTCGACCCATTGCCGTTCCGTCGACCTCCCCGCCCGTCTCGTCGTCTCCCGGCACCTCGATCACTCTTCTCCCGGCGAGTTGACCCCACAGCGCTTTCCGACACTGCCGCGAGAGCGTCTCGTCCATCCCACGAAGTTCCCGTTCGATCCCGTTCGGATCCGCTCTAGCAATATACGCGAGCGCTCGGGCCGCCTCGATTCCCGCCTCCGGATCGTCCAGATACACGGCGATTTCCGGGACGTGCGGGAGGGTTCGAGAGGGGACATCGGCCGCGAGGAGCCCGAACGTCCACGCCGAGCCGAGCCGGACGCGTTTCGCGTCGCTCCCGAGCAACTCGACCGCTCGCTCGAAGTCTCGATCCGAAGTCGCGTTCGGATCGTCAAGCGCCGCGGAGAGGATGCGGTTTACGTCCTGTCGATCGGCGGTTTCGGTATCCATGCGTACGTCCGTTTCGCCGGGGGAACCGGCCGGATAGGACCGATAGACGGGCCGTTTTGAATACGGTTGTGGTAAATTCGAGAATCGTTTCGGGGGCTATCGAGGGGTCTTCGGGATCGAATGGATGCGGACCCGACAAGGAAAAGACCCGCCCGCTACAATTCGGGATATGCGCATCGCCGTACCTAACAAAGGACGTCTCCACGAGCCGGCGCTCGCGCTCTTAGAGCGCGGGGGGCTACACGTACAGGACGGGACTGACCGGAAACTCTATGCCGACACGGTCGATCCGGACGTTTCCGTCCTCTTCGCACGGGCCGCCGACATCCCCGAATACGTCTCCGACGGGGCGGCGGCGCTCGGCATCACCGGCCTCGATCAGGCGCGAGAGTCCGAAGCCGATCTGGTCGACCTGCTCGATTTGGAGTTCGGAAACTGTCGGCTCGTCCTCGCCTCGCCGGAGGAGGGCGGCGTGAACTCGCCCGAGGAGCTCTCCGGCGGCACCGTCGCCACCGAATTCCCGACGATTGCGGAGAGATACTTCGAGACGGTCGGCGTCGCACCGGAGATCGTCGAGGTGTCGGGCGCGACGGAACTGACGCCGCACGTCGACATCGCTGACGCGATCGTCGACATTACCTCGACGGGGACGACGCTCCGGATGAATCGCCTCTCGATCGTCGACGAGGTGCTCGAATCGTCGGTCCGACTCTTCGCCGACCCGGAGGTTGCCGACGACCCCAAAGTCATGCAGATCAAGACGGCCCTGCGGTCGGTGCTCGACGCCGACGGAAAGCGGTATCTGATGATGAACGTCCCGAGGGGATCGCTCGAGGAGTTAAAGTCGAAAATTCCGGGGATGGGCGGCCCGACGGTGATGGACGTCGCCGACGGCGAGACGGTCGCCGTCCACGTCGTTGTCGACGAACGGGAGGTATTCGAGGTGATCCCCGAACTGAAGGAGGCGGGGGCCTCCGACATCCTCGTGACCGAAATCGAGCGGTTGATCCCCTGAACGCTTGATTACGTCCACGACTCTATCGATTTACTAGATCCGTTCGAACTTCTGTAACGTCCGATCGCCGTGATCGATGTCTGCGTACGAGTAGGAGGTTTCGCCGACGTAGAGATCGCCGTTCGAGTCGACTTCGATCGCATGCGGTGCGACGAACAGCGGATCGTCCTCGGGGTGGGCTTCGTTCCCCCAACGCGTCAGGAGTTCCCCCTCGATCGTGAAGACGCTGATTCGTTTGCAGAGTTCGGCGACGTAGACTACCTCCCCGTCGAAGGCCACGTCGGTCGGGCGGATCAGGTCGATCCACTCGTCGACGAACTCGCCGTCGGCGTCGAATATTTGGATGCGGGAGTTCTCCCGGTCGGTCACCCAGATGCGCCCCTCCTCGTCGTGGTGGATCGAGTGCGGCAACCTGAACTCGCCCGGTCCGGCCCCCGGATCGCCCCACCAGCGAACCAAATCTCCCTCCGAGTCGAAGACGTGGACTCTGGCATTTCCGTAGCCGTCGGCGACGTAGATCTCGCCGGAATTGGGCACCGTCACCCCCGTCGGGCCGTTGAATGGCCCTGCACTCTGGGTTATCGAGGCGATCCGCTCCGAGATGTCCCACGAGAGCCTGTGGCCCGTCTCCGACGGTTCGTTTTCGGTTCCGAGCGTCAGGAGGTGTTCGCCCTTCGGCGTGAACTTCCGGACGGTATGGTTTCCGTCGTCGGTACAGTAAACGTTCCCCTCGGGACCGAGCGCCATTCCGTGGGGCCGCTCCGAAAAGTATCCGTTTCCCCACGCGTCCAGCCGGTTGCCCGACGAATCGAACACCGTCACCGGGTGTTCGCTTCGGTTCAACGCGTAGACGTCGTCGGTTTCGTCGACGCAGATGCGACCGACATCGAGGAACGTTTCGCCCGCCGGCAGGTCGGGCCACGGTTCTCGGCGTTCGTAGACGTGATTACCGCTACCGTATTGCATAACTCGCGATTCTTCGGGGATCGACTTAATGTTAGTCGGTC
>CAZLHT010000089.1:0-2061 GCA_964559185.1 uncultured Natronomonas sp. | reverse complement strand
TCCAACCGTGGGTGATCGTCGTCTAACTCGGCTCGCTCGCCCATCATCGCTGCAGCAGTCTCCGTCCATTCGCCCCGGAGGAATCCCACCCCAGCGACGATCGCCCAGCACACGTAGGAGAGAACGATGCCGATATACACGCCGAGAAGTCCGTATTCGAGCGTGATCCCGAGAAGATACGACACGCCGAGCATGAATCCGAACGCGCCGATAAACCGAGCATAGAACGGCGTTCGGGTGTCTCCCGCGCCTCGTAGCGAACCGGCGAGCGGGAAAAAGACCCCCATAAAGGGCATCGAGACGGCGAAGGCACGAGTAAACTCGATCGCATACCCGATCGTTGTCGGATCCCGCGTGAAGATCGCAGCCAACTGCTCGGCACTCCCGAACAGCACGACGCCGGCACAGCCAAGGCTTAGAACGCTGAGTGCAAGAATCGATCCCGCAGAGTGTCTGGCTTCCTCGGGATCTCCCTGACCTAACGTCTGGCCGACGATGATGCTGGAGACGGTGCCGAACGATCGATACAGCGGTCCCGTAAACTGCTGGTAGATCCGCCGAGCGATGTGGTATGCAGCAGTCGCTTCAGTGCCGAAAAGCAACAGCAGAGCGTTAAACGGGAAGTTGGCGAGCGAGGAACTCATCCCTTCTCCGAAGTTCGGGATACTCACCGCGATGAGTTGTCGCGTGATCGTCAAATCTCTCGGGCGAGCAAGCGATGGAGAGGTCCGAGTACTCGCGATCGCACCGATCATCGCGAGCGCCTCGAGCGTCCGACTGATCGCGGTCGCGATGCCGACGCCGACGATACCCAGGTTCGGGACGATCCAGACACCGAGCCCCAATCCGACCGTCAGTAGAATATTGAGCGCATTCGTACTCACGTTGACGTACATGGGCGTACGCGTGTCACCGGCACCCTGCAACGCGCGGGCTCCGATTAAGCCTGTGATCCGCATTGGTGCGGCCACGAAGATGATCGTCAGATAGAGACCGCCCAGCCGGACGACCTCCTCCTCTGCGCCGAGAAGAGCGATCAGCGTATAGCTTAACAGGAGTCCAATGATGACGAGCGGTAATCCACAGAGTCCGCCGAGAAGAAGCGCCTGCGTGATAGCCCGATCGCGGGTGTGGGTAGCCTCTCGACCGGTGTCCTGGCTGGAGAGTGCGATGGCGCCGGTTCCGAGACCAAGCCCGGCTCGAAGCGGGAGCTGTGCGTAGAGGTCGGCGAGCCCAATCGCGGCAACAGCGGCAGGTGAAAAGAACCCGGTGACGATGATATCGACCGTTCTCATCAGTGTATTAAGGGTTTGCTCGATAGCGATCGGCCACCCCAGCGTGAACGTTCGACGCCAGGCGGATGAGATCCGATCAGAAAGACGGGACATCTATTTCACTGGTCAGGGGTCAAACTCAACAAAGTATAGGTTACCAGAGACCACCACGGGTTCTACCTAGAACAGCCGGAGCGAATGTACGATCCTGCGAGAACCAATACTGAAAATTTGCGTCTTTCGACCGGTTCTAATGAATCGACCGAGTAGTCGAAACATGGACGAAGGATCAGCTCGCAAAACGGAGACGGCAAATTCGTTCGGCGACAGCGCCGACAAATACCTCGGCAGTCGAACGCACCGCGAGGGGGAAGATCTCGAACTGCTCGCGACCTGGTGTGAGGACGGGACGTGGGCGCTCGACATCGCGACGGATGCGGGACACACCGCGGGGGCGTTCACCGAGGCGGGGCCCTACGTCATGGCGACGGACGCGTCGCCCTCGATGGTCGCGACTAGCGTGGACGTTGATCCCGGTGTCCATGGGGGTCGTCGGTGACGCCAAACGGATACCGTTCGACACCGACACGTTCGACGCCGTGACGTGCCGGATCGCGGCCCACCATTTCCCTGATCCGGAGACGTTCGTCCGAGAGGTCGCTCGAGTCGTTCGTCCGGGGGACGTCTACGCGCTCGAAGATAGCGTCGCTCCGGAGGATGAGACGCTCGGTTCGTTCATCAACCGCCTGGAAGAGATGCGCGATCCGACGCACGTCGAATCCTATCG
>CAZLHT010000088.1:0-6190 GCA_964559185.1 uncultured Natronomonas sp. | reverse complement strand
GAGCCCGCCCCCGCCGATCACCCGCTGTTCGCGTTGGACAACGTGTTGGTCACCTCACACATCGCGGGATCGACGCGGAACTCCGTTCCGGCGAAACACCGCGGGGGCGCGGCAAACGTCCGCGCAGTTTACGAGGGCGAACTGCCGGAAACGACCGTCAACAGGGACCAGCTCTGTCTGCGGGCCGCCCACGGCGAGGACAGACGGATCGAGGAAGCCAACCCCTTCTAACCGACGGGAGGCGATCCCCTCCGACCGACTGGAGGCGATCGACCCGACGCAGATTTATGTGAACACGGACCGAACGCCGCGGTACGTATGGCAAACACCACCGCAGAGAAGATATTGGCGCGGGCGTCCGGGGCAAACCCCGACGACGTCGCACCCGGCGATCACCTGGTGTGCGACGTCGACGTGTCGATGTCGCACGACCTCGGGACCGCCGGCGTCATCGATCACCTCGAGGAGATGGGCGTCGAGGAGGTGTGGGATCCCTCGAGGATCGTCTGTCCGATGGACCACGTCGCCCCCTCCCACACCATCGAGGACGCCAATCAGAAATCGAAGATTCGTGAGTTCGTCGACGAGCACGAAATCGAGAACTTCTACGACGTGGGAACCGGAATCTGCCACGAGGTCATGCCCGAGAAGGGCCACGTCCGCCCCGGCGAACTCGTGCTCGGCACCGACTCACACACCACGAGTTACGGCGCGTTCGGCGCGGCCGGGACGGGCGTCGGTTTTACCGACATGGCATACACTTTCGCGACCGGGCAAAACTGGTTCCGCGTCCCCGAGACGATCCGCTTCGAGGTCGGCGGCACCTTCGACGAGCGGGTCTCCTCGAAGGACCTCATACTCTACATCGCGGGCGAGTTCGGCACCGACGTCGCGCGCTACCGCGCCGTCGAGTACGCCGGGAGCGCCATCGAGAATCTCTCGCTCGACGATCGCTTCACGCTCTCGAACATGACGATCGAGCTGGGCGGGAAGTTCGGCTTCACGCCGGTCGATGAGACCGTCACCGAGTTCGTCGACGCCCGGACCGACGAGCCCTACGAAGCGCAACACCCCGATCCCGAGGCCACCTACGAGGCGGTCTACGAACTCGACGCGGACGAACTTTCCCCGAAGGTCGCCGAACCCCACCGCGTCGAGAACGTCGTCGACGTCGAGGCGGCCGCCGATGTCGAGTTGGATCAGGTGTTCGTCGGCTCCTGTACCAACGGGAAATTCGAGGATCTGAAAGCCGCCGCCGAGGTGATCGAGGGCGAGGAGGTCGCGGGGGGTACCCGCTTCATCGTCACGCCGGCCTCCCGGGAGATTTACGCGAAGGCCGAGCGCGAGGGACTGCTCCGAACGTTGACGGAGGCGGGTGCGACGATCACGAACTCGACGTGCGGCGCGTGCATCGGCATGGGAATGGGCGTGATCGGCGACGGCGAGGTGTGTCTCGCCGCGCAGAACCGGAACTTTCAGGGGCGGATGGGTGCCGACAGCTCCGAGATCTACCTCTCAAGCCCGGAGACGGCTGCGGCCTCGGCGATCGCGGGTCGCATCACCGATCCGAGGGAGGTGTGACTATGCGGGGAACCGCCCACGTCTTCGGCGACGAGGTTAACACCGACGTCATCGCGCCAAGCGACTACTTTGGCGAACCGATCGAGGTTGTCGCCGAACACGTCTTCGAGCCCGAACGCCCCGGCTTCGCCGAGGAGATCGACGACGGGGACTTCGTCGTCGCCGGCGAGCACTTCGGATCGGGGAGCTCCCGCGAGAGCGCGCCGATGGCCATCCAGGCGGCCGGCATCGGCTGTGTGATCGCCGAATCGTTCTCGCGAATATTCTACCGGAACTCGATCACGATCGGGCTGCCGGCGCTGACCGTCGAAGACGCGACCGAGAGGATCTCCGAGGGCGACGAACTCGAGGTAGACTTCGACAGCGCGACGATCCGGAACCGGACGACGGGCGAGACGATCGCCTTCGAACGGTTGCCCGAGGAGGTCCAGCGGATATTCGACGCCGGTGGGATCGTCGAGCACTATCGCGAGAACCCCGACGGGCTCAGGATCGACGACTGATCGGCGTCACAGAACGGTGACGGGGGATCACTCGCCGATGTCGGCCCCCTCCGTGCCCTCGTACTTTTCTGCGTCCTCTTCGGGGAGGTATTTCCGCTCCCACTCGACGATATCGTCGAACCCGGAGAACTCGTGGAAGTCGAACGGGAGTTCCTCGAATCCGCCGATGACGTCGTCCATCGCCCCCTTCGGATCCTCGACGAACTTCCGGGTGTTTTCGAAGACCGTCTCGATCGTCGCCTTGTTCGAGAAGGCCGGGTAGATGACGACGTCGTACCCCATCGCCGCCAGCCGATCGGCCTCCAGTTGCGGGGAGATACCGGCGTAGTTGTACAGCATCGGCGCCCGGACGGCGTCGCAGGCGGTCTCCATCTCCGCCTCGTCGACCGGTCCCTCGAGGAACGCGACATCGGCACCGGCCTCGCAGTAGGCGTTCGCGCGGTCGATCGCGTCCTCTAGGGAACCGCCGACGGCACCGCGGGCGTCGGTTCGGGCGATGATGACGAAGTCCTCGTCGCGCTCGTCGCGAACGTCGGCGGCGGCGCGGTACTTCCCGACGGCCTCCGCTTTGGGGATCACCTGTCGGCCCTTGACGTGACCGCAGCGTTTCGGGAACGTCTGGTCTTCGATGTGGATGCCGGCGATCCCGGTCTTGACGAACTCTCTGACCGTCCGGATCACGTTCGTCGCGTTGCCGTAGCCGTTGTCGGCGTCGGCGATCACCGGAACGTCGACGGCCTCCTGGATCCGGTTTGCGTTCTCGACCATCTCGGGCATCGTGATGAGGCCGGCGTCTGGGACGCCGACCCGCGATTGGGAGGTTCCGTACCCGGTCATGTAGATCGCGTCGACGCCGACGCGGTCGACTGCCCGCGCCGCGAGCGCGTCGTGGACGCCGGGACACAACAGTATCTCATCGCGGGCGAGCAGGTCTCGAAGTTGGCTACCGTAATCCATACCACCGCGTTTCATCCCTCTAGAGTTAACTGTTGTCAACCGGTTGAAGGAACCCTTATATCCGCGGGCGGCGATCCCGTTTTCGTCATGTCATCGTACGCACTTCACATGCACCGAGAGGGGCTCTCGGCGGCCGCCGAGGAGGGGCTCGCGGTGGTGCCGGTCGGCTCGCTCGAGCAACACGGCCGACACCTCCCGGTCGGGACGGACACGCTCCTCGTCGAAGCGGTCTCGACCGAAGCCGCCGACAGGGCGGGAGACGAAGGTGTCGAAGCCGTCGTCTTCCCGGCGATCTGGACCGGGTATTCGCCCCACCACGTGTCGCTGGGTGGGACGGTCACGCTGACAAAAGAGACCATGCTGGCGCTGTTGGAGGACGTCTGTGAGTCGATTGCCGAGATCGGCTTCGATCGAATCCTGCTGGTGAACGGCCACGGCGGCAACGGGCCGATCACCTCGCTCGTTGCAGGTGATCTCGGGGTCGGTCTGGACGGCGTCGAGGTCGCCGAGATTACCTATTTCTCGCTCGGGGCGGACGCCTTCGCGAACGCGAGACGAGGCGAGCCAGGGAGCGCTTACCACGCCGGCGAGTTCGAGACGGCGCTGATGCTGTATCTCCACGAAGAACTCGTCGAACTCGACGCCGCGAGCGACGACCCGGTGACGCCGATTTCGGCGCATTCGCCGCGAGATATGTTCGAGGGCGGCCCGCTCGGCACGCGACGAGCGTACGAGCGGATGACCGAGGACGGCGTCCGGGGGGAGGCGACGCTCGCGACGGCCGAAACCGGCGAGAAGCTGTTCGAGGCGGTCTGTGACGAACTCGCGGCCGTGCTCGTCGCGGTCGACGAACTGGAGTGACGGCGAGTCGAACATCGACGAACCGCCGAAACGGGGTCGGCCTCACTCCCGCACGACAGTGTGTTCGAGCGTTCCGACGCCCTCGATTTCGACGGCGACGCGGTCGCCATCCGAAAGCGGACCGACGCCCTCTGGCGTTCCGGTCGCGATGACGTCACCCGGTTCCAGGGTCAGATACGCCGTGATCTCCTCGACGAGTTCCGGGATCGAGAAGATCAGCTGTCCGATCGTCGATGACTGTCGCGTCTCGCCGTTCACGCGGAGTTCGATCGACGCGTCATCGGCGAGCGACTCCGGCGGGGCGAGCGCGGGGCCCATCGGTGCGGCGTTGTCGAACGCCTTCCCGCGGACCCAGTTTTTCTCCCGATCCTGGTCGTCTCGATTGGAGATGTCATCGAAGCAAGTGTATCCGGCGATATACTCCTCGGCGTCGGCGGCATCGACGTTTCGCGCCTGCTCGCCGATGATGACGGCGAGTTCCGCCTCGTGATCGACGCGCTCTTTGCCCGCCGGGAGGACGATCTCGTCGCCGTGGGCAGCGACCGCGTTGGGCGGTTTGAGGAACAACAATGGTCGGTCGGGGAGCTCCGCTCCGCGTTCGTCCGCGTGTTCGGCGTAATTTCGGCCGACACAGACGATCTTGCTCGGCTCCGTGGGCGCGAGGACGTCGACGGAATCGCGGTCGTACGTCCGCCCGGCAGCCGTGATTTCGCCGTCCGATAGCTCGCCAGTCCGTACGCTCCCGGCAGAATCTCGAAATCTGATCTGTGCCATACCCCGAAGAGCGGAGGCGTGAATATAAATTGCCGTCCTCGGCGAGTTTCGCTGAATGGCAATCGGAGCGAACCGGGGGTCGCGACCGAATCGAACGTTCTTACCCAATTCGTGGAGGCTCCCCCGACCTTGACTCCGAGGCGATTCACAGATGCTGTATAACACGCTTGACGGGCCGAAAATCGGCGGCAAGGCGGGAACTCTGCCACCGGTGAATACCGATACCCCTTCCCGGGCGTCTCCCTCGGCGGACGCATTCGTGTTAAAATTTCGCATGGTATCGAGTTTCGATCGTCGATTCGACGGTGGTAGGTTCCGACGAGCCGGGCGTCCCACTCACAGACGGATCGCACCCCGACCACTGGCCAACTTTTTTATAGATATTCTTTAATAGGCTCTCCAATGGCCGAACGTTGGTCCCGCCGGACGCTCCTCGCTCTCGCTGGCGCGGGGCTCGTCGGTTGCACCGGAAGAACTACCGAGTCCGTCGAACCGCGAAGCTTTCCGGATGCGTATTACCAGGGGCCATTGGTTTCGGCTCACGAGCATATGAACGGTGGAGATGGCTCCGCCCGCGACTCGGAGACCCTGAGTCGGTATAGCCGGTGGATGGAGCGAAACGGGGTCGACCGGGTGATGGCGATCACGCCACCGTATATCTTCTCAGAGGTCAAACCCCACTCGGACAGTTTGATCCCGTTCCTCTTCGGGTATCCATTCATCAATCAGCATCGATCGGAGTTCGCCACTCGAATCAAGCGGACGTTTCGAGAGAATGACTTCCTCCGCGGGATCGGCGAACTCGGGGTTTATCAACACACGGATGCGGACGGGATGCCCCTCGCCCCCGACGTCCCCCAGATGTTGGAATTGTACGATTTCGCCGCAGACCAGGACGTGCCGATCATGGTCCATGGAGCCGCCCCGTGGCACTTTCCAGACTCGGAACGGCAATCGTGGGATTCACCGCTGGATTGTCCGACGCTCGACCAGATGGAAAACGCGTATGAACACAATCGAGACACGCAGTTTCTGGTTCATGGGACGTACTTTAGCACAGGTGAGATGACGATCGGGGAGATGGCAGCCCAGGCACTAGAGGCACACCCGAACTTGTACTACGACATCTCGGCCCTCAAACCCTATGGGGTCATTGGACTGGATGGGGAATCGATGACGCAGGAGAAATTCGAGCGGAAGATGGAGGAGACCGGCGTCGAACATCATGCAGCCGAACACTACGAAAAGTACAAACCGGTGCTCGAGGGGTATTCCGATCGAGTGTTGTGGGGGATGGATGCGGCCCTGGAGTGGAACTACGCAGAGTGGGCGCTCGATACGTGGATCGACGTCGCGCGGTCGCTACTCGGCCGACTGTCAACGGAGGACGCACGTAACGTCGGGTATCGCACGGCGCAGGAGTTATTTGATCTCGACGACGTCGAGGAGTTCAACCCGTCGTGAGCTCCTCTTCCTCCTCGCCGTAAACGACGAGGCTCCCCCCACACCGTAGC
>CAZLHT010000087.1:0-6206 GCA_964559185.1 uncultured Natronomonas sp. | reverse complement strand
GACCTCCTCCCGCATCTCGACGCGAAGGTCGACGTCGAGGCTTGAGAACGGTTCGTCTAATAAGAGCAATCGCGGTTCGGGTGCGAGCGAGCGTGCGAGCGCGACTCGCTGTTGTTGTCCGCCGGAGAGTTCGTCCGGAGGTTTCTCGCCATGATCGGCGAGGCCGACGAGTTCCAGTAACTCGTCGACGCGCTCGTTTCGCTCGGCTTCGGGCCACTCTTCGATTCCGAAGGCGATGTTTTCGCGGGCGGAGAGATGCGGAAAGAGTGCGAACTCTTGGAAGACGACCCCAACGTCCCGACGCTCCGCCGGGACGAAGTCGCCCCCGGTGACAGACTGTTCCTCAAGTCGGACCGTCCCCCCGTCGGGACGTTCCAGCCCCGCGATGAGCCGAAGCGTCGTCGTCTTTCCGCAACCGGAGGGGCCTAACAGTGTCAGCAACTCCCCCTCGCGGACGGTTAACGAGAGATCACTGATAACCCGCGTTCCGTTGTACCATTTCCGGAGGTCTTCGAGTTCCAACACCGGCCGCCGCGTGGAAACTGACGTTCGCTTGATCGTCTGCGGCGTTTGGATCTCACTCGACACAATGGTCACCTCCGGAGGGACTGCACGGAGCGTCTGCGATCATTGGCGACGTATTGTTTAGGCATACCAAAAACTCTTTCCGTTCACGGTGCCACTCTTCCCGCTAACACGATCGCCAGCGAACGGTGAATACTGGACCGCTGACGTCCAGATTTCGGCTTCGTTACGAAAATGCGAGGAGACGCTTCGCGCTTCAACGCGGGGAGGAAGTCAAGCGTCAGGAAGATTGTTCATCGTCGCCGGGTCTCTCACCGTCGTTTTGTCCTTCGCTATCCCCATCCGATCCGTCTATCTCCGGGGACGAGGGTCGTTCGGTATCGAGTTCCTCCTTGATTGAGGCTAACTCCTCGTCAACCTCAATGCCGACACCGTCGTCGCCGTCCGCGTCGTCCTCACCGTTTACATCGACCGATCGAACGCCGATTTCGACCGTTTCTTTTCGGTCGACATTGTCGTTCGCAACGTTCTCGGTCGGATCCGAGGGGTCGACGGCAGCCGCCAGGCGATCGTCGACGTCGGCTCTCAGTTCCCGGGCCTCCTTAAGCAGGCGTTGGAGCTCCGGGTTCGACGGCTCGGCCGCGACGGCCGACTGGAGATCCGCGAGGGCGTCGTCCAGACGTCGCAAGGTCTTCCGGCTGGTTCGGGCAATCCGATCGCGTCCGGCCCGGCCGAGTGCGTCGATCGAGTCGGGATCCGAACGCTCTGAGACGTCATCTAGCGGCCGGCCATCCGCGACGCGAAGGAGGGCAGCGAGGAGTTCGAGCGTCCTGATACTCGCCTCCAGGATTCCGATCACGGCCGGGATAGTGTACCGTTCGGTGAATCGAAGCAGTTTCGAGGGGCTCGGCGGCCGTGGCAGTCCCAGCGGGCCGCGATTCGGTCCGCACAGCTCGGCTCGAAGCGCCTCGAGGGTCTCCGAGAGTTCGGCCGTCGCGTCGGCGAGATTTCGATCTCGGTCGTCCATACGATAAGTGGGGACCGGATCGGCAAAACAGTACGGGCCCGCAATGAGAGCTATCAACTCCCTTCCCATAAGCGGCTCTTTGTGATTAGGCCTGCCGAAACCCAAGGGACGGTGTTGACCTTGAGTCTTCGAAAATGAGTGTCACTCCCGACGAAAGGGAGGCGGGCCTCAGGCCTTGCGAAAACGCGATGTCGCCGATTACCTAGACGCACTCGGCGAGCATATCGACCCCCACCTCGAGGTTGGCGAGGGCCTCACTGAGGTACTCGTTGAGACCGAAAAACTCCGCACTATAATCGTTCCCGAGGTACTTTTTGATCAGGTGATACAAGACGTAGTCGTGGCGGGGTCCGAGTTAAGCGCGTCGACAAACTGCTCGGCTTCTCGGATTCGAAAATGAGGGCATTCCCTTCGATACTTCCGACCTGACGGCGAACGATCTCTTGGGTACTCTTACGGTGTGGAATGCGGTGGTAATTGAACTGAAAACTCTCATTATCGATTCCGGTGTTTATTTGGGAAATGTTATTTATTGGGTCTGTCTCGGCGAATGATCAGGCAAACGATCTGTCGCGATACCGAAATCCTGCGCCGGATTCACACGCTCGACCACGTTCATAAGCGCTTTTATGCAACGGCGCAGTAGGACGTGTACAGCCTACGCGGGGTTGTGATGCTCCTAGCCGGACAGGACTCAAACGCACTCGTTCGAGTGCGAGAATCCGCAGTCGCTCGAACCGCTCAACGGCATCGGATTCGACGGCGGGGGAGCGCGAGCCCACGCGTGGGAGGAGTCAATAATGTCAGTATACGTAGATTTCGACGTTCCGGCCGATCTCGAGGACGACGCCATCGAGGCGCTCGAAATCGCCCGGGACACCGGTTCGGTAAAGAAAGGTACCAACGAAACGACAAAAGCCGTCGAGCGCGGCAACGCCCTGCTCGTCTTCGTCGCCGAGGACGTCAGTCCCGAGGAAGTCGTCATGCACCTCCCCGAGATCGCTGCGGAAAAGGAGATTCCCTACATCTTCGTCGGCGCACAGGACGACATCGGCCACGCCGCCGGCCTACAGGTCGGCAGCGCCGCCGCGGCCATCATCGACGCCGGCGACGCCAGCGACGACGTCGAGGACATCGCCGAGAAGGTCGAGGAACTTCGGTAGGTGAGAGACGATGAGCACTGAAAACGACGGGGGCGGCGCAACTCCCGCCGAAGTGATCGAAATCGTCGGCAAGACCGGCATGCACGGCGAGGCTATGCAGGTCAAATGCCGGATTCAGGAGGGCGAAAACCAGGGGCGAATCATCGCCCGGAACGTCCTCGGTCCGGTCCGCGTCGGCGACGTGTTACAGCTCCGCGAGACGGCCCGAGAGGCGGATTCCATCGGGGGACAATAATGGTTCAAAAGCGCACCTGCGACTACAGCGGCCAAGAGATCGAACCCGGAACCGGGACGATGTACGTCAGGACCGACGGCACTGTGCTCTGGTTCGCCGACTCGAAGTGCGAAAAGAACTACTTCATGGGTCGGGAGGCGCGCGATCTCGGGTGGATCGAAAGCGGCAAAGCGCCCGAAGAACCGGAAGTCGAGGGAGGGGCGGACGACGACGACGAAGCCGAAACCCCGAACGAAGGCGAAGTGAGAGACATCGAGGACCCGGCGGACAAATCCGGCAACGACGCTGCGGACGGGTCCGAGGCGGAATCCGATGACGCTTCCGAATCCGACGAGAACGAAGAAAGCGAAGTGAACGGGGATCCCGAAACGGAAGCAGAAGAAACCGACGAAACCGAAGACGAAGAGGAGGTTCAAGCGTAAATGGCCAAGATCGACCGGACCTTCGTGATGGTAAAACCCGACGGCGTCCAGCGCGGCCTCATCGGCGAAATCGTCTCGCGGTTCGAGGATCGTGGGCTGAAACTGGTGGCCGGCAAGTTCGTGCGGATCAACGACGACCTCGCGCGCGAACACTACGCCGAACACGTCGACAAACCGTTTTTTGACGACCTCTCGTCGTTCATCACCTCGGGCCCTGTGTTCGCGATGGTCTGGGAGGGACGAGATGCGATAGCGCAGGTCAGAACGATGATGGGCGAAACCGATCCCGCGGTATCCGCACCCGGAACGATTCGCGGCGATTACGGATTGGATCTGGGCCGGAACGTCATCCACGGCTCCGACACCGAAGAAGGCTCGGCGGAACGCGAGATCAACCTTTTCTTCGACGACGAGGAACTGCAGGACTACGAGCGGATCGACGAAACTTGGCTGTACGAATAACCCAGGATTTTCTATCGTTTTTTATGCTTCGCCGAGCGATGGCATCGGACCGGACGAAGTGTCTTCGAAACGAGTCGACGAAGTAACGAATAACGGGCGGAACGGACGTATTTACGACCTACCACGTCGCGTGCTTAAAATAACGATCGTCGCTCCGAACCCCATCCAGATGAACGCCAGACCCACGTTGTGCTTCGAGCCGACCAGGGTCCAGGAAAATATAACCTCGTAAAGAACGGAATGCCCAAGGGCCGAGGCCATCCATCCCGTAGACACCGACCCCGAAGAGCCGGAATAGACCGCAATAGAACTCGAGAAAACCGCCGAGTTGGACCGGCATCAAAAGATTGTAGAACTGTCGGACGAGGAACGTTGAGAGCGTGTATGAGAACGCTGTAGAAGTCGAATGTGCCACGACGGGCGATTATCCTCGCGTCCGAGGGACCCGTCGCGTTTGAACGAGCCGTCCTGCGCGATATCTGGTGAGTCCCATTAATCCATATCATCGATCTGAATCGGATACCCGATATTTTTACCTTCACATCACACGGGAACTTTTCTTTACTATTCCAGCGATCGATGCCGGGCAGCTTCCCTACGTGCAATCTCGGTCCCGTACTCGTCCACGATCGGTTTGAACGCGTCCCCGAGTGCACGTAGACACGCTCGCTTCGAGACATACCCGAGCACCTCGGCGGTTTTCTTCCACGAACGGTTCTGAAGCACGCCGGCGACGAGGAGTCGCTCCGCGTCGGCGTCGAGACGATCTATATCGTCGAGGATAGCCTTGAATGCCAGTCGGCGGAACGGACCGGGCGCGATTCCATACTGTCCAGGTCCGTAGGCCGCACTAGCGACGATCCGCCATTCGAACGCCGAAAGCGAGAGCTCGACGGAGCCTTCCGTGGCGGCGAGAACGCTCCGAACGACGTCGGGAGAGACCGATTTCAGCGACCCCGCGAGCACGTCAGGGATCCGTCGCCGAAACCACTCCGAGTGTCGTTCGGCGAGATTTCCACCGGCCGGGGAGAGCGCTAAAAGCATGACGACGGAGTGTTCACCGCTCGTCTCGTTGCGAGTGGATGACAGGTGGACCGCCCGATATCCGTTGACCCGCCAAAATCGGCACAGATCCGGAGTCGCACCGTAACTCGTCGAAAGGTAATCAACGGAGCCGAATCGTCTGTCTTCGCTCGCAGGTGGGCCATCCGACCCGAACTCGGCCTCGATCGCTTCGAGGAGCCTCGAGCCAAATCCGACGGATCGAAGCGCGTGGTGGGTCGCGATGCGCATCACACGAAGACCGACTGGAACCCCGGCGTCGGGATCCCGTAGCTGGCTCGTCAACAGATCCGGGACGAGATTCCCGTCGATTCGGTCGCCCTCGTACGCGGACCGTCGCGTTCGTTCGTCGAGGTTGCCCTCCCGACCCAGGAGGGCGACGGAAACGACGTGTCCGCCGACGGTGAGCGCCCGAACGGCGACGTTCGGTGCGTCGAGAAGCCGAGCGAGGTCGTTTGGCTCCGTGCGGTAATGCGCGGCCACGAGTAGTCCGAACGCCTCTCGAAGTTTCGACTCGTCTACGGCGAGGGCTTCACGATCGAGCCGCTCGTACGTCGCTTCCGCGGGCGAAGTACAGTCGAAGAGCGAAGCAGGCGGCGGCGTCGCGTCGAGCAATAACGCGTGAAACAGCCAGACTTCGATCGGATCCCCCGGAGCGTACCGGATTGGTTTCGACAACGTCGTCGCAGCGACGGTTCGGGCGTCCTCAAGCCGATCGCGGAATCTAACGTCGAATCCCCGGCCGGTCCCCTCGTATCCCCGTACGGTCGTCGTAAAACAACTCGAAGGGGCGACCGAAAGGAGGGCCTCGAGCGTACGGACGGGAAGGGCGGCCGCCTCGTCCACGAAGAGCACGTCAGCCGTTTCGTCGATCGCCGACTGCGGTTTTTGGAATCGAATCGTGCCGCCGGTAGCCGTGTGGAGAGTGGGATTTCCGGACCCGTTTCGATCGTCGACGACGAGCGAATCCATCGCCTCGAGAACCGACGTCGATCGATCAAAAACCTCGATGGCGTTTTCGTATGCAGGGGCGGTCACCAGAACTTCGAGTCCGTCCACCGCAAGTCCAGCCGCAGCGAGGCCAGCCGCGCTCGATTTCCCCCGGCCGCGATCAGCCTCGAGGACGACTGCTGTACCGTCTTCGAAGAGCCGTTCGCAGCAACGGACCGCATCGAACTGATCGACCGTCCGACACGCTTCGAAGACGGCGGTCGGGAAGGCGCTACGTTCGGGTATCATCGGATCTTTTTCGGGCAATTCCGGAGCTCGATCGAGACGTCCCCGTTTCAGCGTTCGATCCGAATCGACGT
>CAZLHT010000086.1:0-6212 GCA_964559185.1 uncultured Natronomonas sp. | reverse complement strand
GCCTACCACTGGGTCACCGAGGATCGCCCGGAAGCCTACCGCGAGGAACTACGGGCGTTTCTCACCCGAACGGACGGTTCGGAGGGTGAAACGTAGTGTCCATGGAGTCCGCGGACGCCCCCGAGTGGACGTTCAAAGAGCGCGACGTACTGGTGCTTCGGGAACTCTCCCGTGATCCACAGCTCTCCTCGCGGGATCTTGCGCGCATCCTCGAGGAGAAGTACGGGATCGACGTCTCCCACGTCACCGTCTCGGAATCGATCCGCGGGATGCGCGAAGAGGGCGTCTTCCGCGAGGCGATCATCCCCAACGAGGCGTACTTTTACTTCTCGCTCTTCGAGTTCAAGTTCAACCCCGAACACTTCGAGTCGGGGTGGCGGCCGGCGATGAGGTACATCCGCGATTCGCCGAACACGCTGTTTTACTTCCTCTCCGACGGCGAGTATCAATGGAAGTCGGTGATGATGTTTCCGACTCGGGACTCCCAATCGCAGTGGATTCACGAGTTCTACAAGCGTCACGGGGAGGTCGTCAACAACCTGCGTAACTCGGTGATGACCAACGTTCTCAAGTTCCGTACCGATCCCGAGATCCTCTCGAGCCTCCACGAGCGCGATCGATGACCCGGCGATTGCGCTCGGAAAACGAACAACAGTAGGACCTTTCCCCCCGGCCGCCCATATCGGCGGGTATGTCCCTCCGAACCCGGATTCCGGCACCCACACTTGCCGTCTTCACCGCCGTTGGACTCGCGCTCGTCGCCTACGGCGGCGGAAACGTTGCCGTCGTGATTTTCGCCCGGGGATTGAACGCTCTGGGCGTCGAACTCACTCCCCGACAGCTCTTCGCATTGTCGGTCGTCGTCCTTCAGCTCGTCTTTTTCACCGGCGTCTCGCTTTCGTACCTCCGTTACCGCGGGTACACGCTTTCGGATATCGGCGTTCGAACGCCGACGCTCGAGGGGTGGATTGTCCTCGGTGTCGGGTTCGTGAGCATGATTGTCCTCTGGCTTATCGGTTCGATAGGTACGTTCGTACTCGGCCAGCGACTCGGCATCGAGCGGGAGCCGCAGGCGATCTTCGATATCGCCCAGCAGGATCCGTTCATCTTTCTGCTGTTGGGGACACTTTCGCTTCTCATCGTCGGCCCCACCGAGGAGTTACTCTTCCGCGGCGTCATCCAGACCCGACTCAGAGAGACGTTCGGCGTCGCCGTGGGGCTCGCGTTCGCGACGGCGCTTTTTGCCGTGATCCACATCTTCGGGTACGGCAGCCTGGCGACCGGCCTGCTCGGCATCTCGGTGCTCTTTTTGATCGGACTCGTGCTCGCGCTTGCGTACGAATACACCGACAATCTCGTCGTCGTGGCGGTGATGCACGGACTGTTCAACGCCATACAGGCCGCGCTCGGATACATCGGCGTCCGGTTCGGCGACCCAGACGCGATGGCCATCGCGATCGCGCTGCTGTAACGATCGGCGATCCCGACGTCTCCTCGTCGGGAGCGGCGTGCCGACGACGGATCCGGTAAATACTGACGAGATACGACCGTCTTTGAACGTCACCGCCCGAGAGGAAGTCGATGAACCCCCTTCGGATCGCGCTTTTGAACGCCGCACACGGCCCGGCGGACGCCAGTCGAAACTTCCGCCGCGAACTCGACGCGGATCTCGTCGAGTTCCACTGTCCGTCAGGGGAATTTCCCGAAGCGTTCGGCTACGACGGGTTCGTCGTCACGGGCTCGCGGGCGTCCGTTTACTGGGATGAAGGGTGGATCGATCAACTCAAAACCTGGGTCGATGAAGCGATCGAATCCCGGCTTCCGGGGCTGGGCGTCTGTTACGGCCACCAGCTTCTGGCGGACGTCCTGGGCGGACGAGTCGAGGCGATGGACGAGTACGAAATCGGCTATCGCGAGGTGAAGCAGGACGGGAACAACCGCCTCCTAGAGGGGATCGATTCGGAGATGACCGTTTTTACGACCCACTCCGATCGCGTCGTCGAAGCGCCACCGGGGGCGTCGATCTTCGCGAAAAACGACTACGGAATCCACGGCTTCCGAAAGGACCGCGTCTTCGCGGTCCAGTTTCATCCCGAGTACGACATGCACACGGCCGAGCGAGTAACGAAGGGCAAGGACGACCAGCTCTCGGCCGAGCACATGGAGACGGTGCTGGAGGGGATCGACACCGAGAACTATCGCGCCGCTTGCGAAGCTAAGCGACTCTTCGATAACTTTCTCGACTACGTCTCCGAGGTTCGAACCGACCGGGTCGAAGCCGACTGAGAACCCGCATCTCTACGCCTGCGCATCGTCCCCGCCAACTGACCACGGTTCGATGGACTCGACACGGCAGAATTATACCGGTTCCGAACGGTCGACTCCACATGGGTGGTTTTTCTTCACGCGTCGAGCGAATTTCGATCAGCGGTATCCGCGAAGTGTTCGAGGCGGCCGGCGAGGACGCGATCAATCTGGGGTTGGGACAGCCCGACTTTCCGACACCCGAGCACGCCCGCGAGGCGGCCATCGAGGCGATCGAGGCCGGAAAGACGGACGGTTACACCTCGAACAAGGGAACCGAGAGCCTTCGCGAGGCGATCGCCGAAAAGCACGAACGCGACAACGAGTTCGATGTCGATCCCTCGAACGTCATAGCCACTGCGGGGGGCAGCGAGGCACTTCACATCGCCATTGAAGCGCACGTGGACAGTGTGGGAAGTGTTACCACGGACGAGCCGACGCAGTCCGAGAGTGCCGGCGAAGAGGTCATTTACCCGGACCCGGGGTTCGTCTCCTACGAAGCGTTGACAGATCTGGCGGGCGGAACGCCGAAGCCGGTCTCCCTCCGCGAGGATCTGACGATGGATCCAGCCGCGGTTGAAGAGGCGATCACCGAGGAGACGGCGATGTTCGTCGTCAACAGCCCCGCGAACCCAACCGGAGCCGTCCAGAGCGAGGCCGACATGCGCGAGTTCGCCCGAATCGCCGACGAACACGACGTGGTCTGTCTCTCCGACGAGGTCTACGAACCGTTCGTCTTCGAGGGTGAACACCGCTCGCCTGCCGACTTCGCCGATTCCGGAAGCGTCGTCGTCGTCAACGCCTGCTCGAAGGCGTATTCGATGACCGGCTGGCGGCTCGGGTGGGTGACGGCATCGCACGATCGGATCGAGCGGATGTTACGGGTCCACCAGTACGCCCAAGCATGTGCCTCCGCCCCGGCCCAGTATGCCGCCGAAGGCGCGCTTCGGGGACCACAGGATTGCGTCGGAGAGATGAAAGCTGCCTTCGAGGAGCGTCGAGATGTGTTACTCGATGGGCTCGAATCCATGGGACTGGAGGTACCGACGCCGCAGGGGGCGTTCTACGCGATGCCTCGGGTACCCGAGGGATGGACCGACGCCGTCATCGACCGCGGCGTCATCGTCGTCCCCGGCGACGCCTTCGGCGACGGCGGGACCGGCCACGCCCGGATCTCGTACGCCACCGACGTCGAGACGCTGAAAGAATCGATCGAGATCATGCGCGAAGCGACGGCGGCGGTCCGGTAGACCCCATTTGTCGAAGCTCGCACGATCGAGCGGGATCGTCGCTCCGATGCGGGGCAAACCGTTAACTTCCCCGCCCGCGCGCCCCTTGACGAGATGGAGAATGGATCGGTCGACTGGCGGCGAATCGCCGTGGGGACGGCGCTGTGGACGCTTTTATACCTCGGAACGTCGGCCACGTTTTACGCCCTCTTCGCGGTGTTCGGTGCCGCGGGAACCGACTTGCTCCCGCTCGCGGCGGTCGCGTTCACCCTCGGGGTCGTCGTGACGGGGCTCGCCTTTCTCGCTGTGGTGCTCGACCGATTACTCTTCGTTCGCGAGCCGACGGACCTTCTTACCCGACAGTCCGTCTGGGTGATGGTGTTCGTCGTCTCGACCGTCGGTGCCACCGCGATTGTCATGGTTTCGGTCACCGTTTCACCGGGAAACGCCGTTCTCTTGGGAATCACGGCTGCACTTCCGACGACGATGGTGCTCTTTGCGGCGATCAATCTGACGCGGTATCGCTCGATGGAGCATCGCCCTTGAGCCGAAATCGCCGCCGACCTCACCCCGTCAGCTGGCCGTCGAGACGATCTTGATGACGTCACCCTCGACGAGTTCGTGATCCTCACCGATCCGACGGTTCTCGCGGCCGTCGACGGCGTGGAGATATCCCTCACCGATGTCGGAGTGGACGGCGAAGGCGAGTTCTTTCGGCGTCGCTTCGGTTGGCAGGAGGAAAGCGTCCGGGAGGACGTTCCCCCGTCCGTCGGTCCAGCGGGTTTCGTTCTCGACTGGGTAGACTGTGATCCGATCGAGCAGGCCGTACACGGCCTCGTCGAGAGCCGACTGGACACCCGTTCCGCCATATTCGTCGAGAACCTCACGAATGTGCTCAAGTCCCGTACGCTGCGTCTCGGACAGTTCGCCGGTGATCGCGAAGGTCTCGTCGCCGGGATCGTAGTCCACGACCCCGGCTTCGACGGCCTTCCGAAGAGCGAGTTCGCCCTCGGCGGTGCAGGGGACGACCCGATCCGCCGCCTCTTCGAGTCGCTCGACGTTGCCATCGGGAGCGACGTCGGCCTTGTTCGCGACGACGACAATCGGCTTCGTTCGCTCGCGGACCAGCTCCGCTAACCTCTGGCGATCGTCGTCGGTCCACGCCATCGGATCGTCTTCGTATTCGAATTCCCGGAGGATACTCGCCACATCGTGCTCGCTCGCGCCGACGCCGGTGAGCACCTCCGTAAGCGCGTCCTCGAGATCGAAGTCGGGCGAACGCGACTGACGCTCGACGGTCTCCCAGTTTCGGTCGACGACTCCGGCGAGCCACAGATCCATCTCCCGTTCGACGAACTCGACGTCCCGGATTGGATCGTACTCGCCGATCTCGACCGGCTCGCCGGACTCGTTCGTTCCGCCGGAGGCGTCGACGACGTTGAGGATGGCGTCGGCGTTCGTTAACGCGTCGAGGAACTGATTGCCGAGTCCCTTCCCCTCGTGTGCGCCGGGAACCAACCCGGCCACGTCGAGGAGTTCGATCGGGACGTAGCGCTTGCCGTCGTGGCAGGTGTCGTTGCCACAGTGCGTCTCCATGTCGAGACACGGACAGCCGGTCCGGACGTGTGTGACCCCGCGGTTCGGATCGATCGTCGTGAAGGGATAGTTACCGACGTCGACGTCCGCCAAGGTGGCGGCCTTATAAAACGTAGATTTGCCGGCATTGGGCTTGCCGGCGAGCGCAACCGAAAGCATACGTCGGATACCGTGGGCTCCCGTATATGACTCTCGATGCCCACCCGGGCGTCATCGGTCATCGGCGTCCGTGATGATCGTGGTGACGTCGCTTCCGGATCCGTTTTGGTCGGCGTCGCTTCCGGATCCGTCATCGGGCGCTGGGGGAGAATCGATGGCGTCCCATTCGAAGTCGCTCGCTTCGATCGGGACGACCGCCAGGGTCGGTTCCGAGTCACCATCTACCGAATCGAGTGGGACGAATGCTCTGGAGACTCCCTCGGATTCGTCCGACTCGTGTCTGGAAACTGGGAGTGATCCATCCTCAATCGGGACGAACGCCGGTGTCGGGTCTTTATCGGTCGACATCTTCCCCCGATCGACCGGATTTTCGTCGACCGCTTTTTCGGCGGTCGAACTGGCGTCACCGACCGTTTCGCGAGCATCGGTCGTTTCGCCGTCGTTCGAGTCGATGGTAGTCGACGTGGCGGTTGCGGCGTCCTCGAGCGTGATCCCGTCGCGTGCGCGGATCGTCCCCTCGACCTCGGCGGCCTCGGAGAGTCTGCATCGTTCACAGGAGATTCCCCCGCGAACGTGTGCGTCCGGGGCGACGAGCACGTCGCCGCCGCTCGTCGTCACGTCTCCGTGAACGACCGTTTCGCTTCCGACCCGGATCGAAGCCCTGGCCCGGAGGCTTCCGAACACCTCCGTTCCCGTGCCAACGTCGATCTCCGCGGCTCGGAGGTTTCCGTGGAGCCGACAGTCGTCCCCGATCGTCGCCGGCGTCGAAACGCGCCAGCTATCGTCCGAAACCCGCGATCCTCGGGGGATCACGACGGGATCGTCCTCACCTCCTTCCGAGAGAAATTCGTTCGCGACATCGGCCGCCGCCTCGTTCTCGCCGATTCGAAGCAGATGGGAGAGATACACGAACAGGAAGACGAT
>CAZLHT010000085.1:0-6232 GCA_964559185.1 uncultured Natronomonas sp. | reverse complement strand
GCGGCGACGATGTTGCCGCCCTGCGTGGCGAACATCACGACGACGGTGAACAAAAGCGCGACGAGTGTCAGCGGATCGACCGTCGGAATGAACTCATCATCGTACCAGGCTTCACTTTTGAGGCGGGTCCCGACGTAGCGGGTCGAGAAGCCGCCCGCGAACGGGATCCCGAGGAAGATGACAATCGCCACGAACACCTGCATCGGCGTGATGTCGAATGTCGTGATGCCGGCGACGAGCGACTCCATCCCGAGCAGCGGTGGGAGGAAGAGGGCGAAGAACCAGACGTACACCCCGTAGGTGATGATCTGGAAGAGACTGTTGAACGCCACCAGTCCAGTGACGTACTCGGTCGATCCTTCCGCGAGTTCGTTCCAGACCAGTACCATCGCGATACATCGTGCCATCCCGATGAACACGAGGCCGAGGAAATACTCGGGACGGGCGGGTAGACCCGGAACGAGGCCGCTGAAGAAGACGACGGCGAGCCCGAACATCAGCGTCGGCCCGATCAGCCAGTTCTGGATGAGACTCAACCCGAGCACGCGCCAGTTGCTGAAGACGGCTCGGAGCTGCGAGTAGTCCGCCTTCGCCAGTGGCGGGTACATCATCAGGATGAGGCCGATCTCGACGAGGTGAAAGTCCTGAATCGGCCGTGTCACCGACGGTGCGATAGAGCCCAGACCGACGCCGACGACCATCGCAGCGACGATCCAGACGGTGAGAAATCTGTCGAGAAAATCCATCGAGCGAGGATCTCCACAGCGTTCGCATTCGCAGTTCGGCCCGTGTTCGTGTGCATCGACATTACTCATCCGTCCTCACTCCGGCTTTCTGCCGGTGATACTCGCAGAGACGAGGAATTCGCTCACGTCGTATTCGTCGTCCCACTCGCTGATGAACCGGTCGCTGTCGTCTTTTGGCGAAATGTCGATCCGTTCGAAGCCAGCGTCGGCGAGCATCTCCGACAGCCGATCGACAGTGGAGGCCCCGGCGACACAGGACGCAACGGAGTCCGGATCGGCCCGGATGTCATCCGGCACGTCGGCGGTCAAGACGACATCCGAGATGGCGAGTCGTCCACCCGGCCGCAGCACTCGAAACGACTCCCGGAAGACCCGTGGCTTGTTCGGCGAGAGGTTCACCACGCAGTTCGAGATGATTGCGTCGACGCTCCCGTCCGCGATCGGCAGGTGTTCGATCTCACCCAATCGAAATTCAACGTTCCCGCGTTCGTTCTCCGCCGCGTTCTCGCGGGCTTTCTCGACCATCGCGGGCGTCATATCGACCCCGATAACCCGTCCCGTCTCGCCCGCCTGCTGTGCGGCCAAGAAACAGTCGAATCCGGCCCCAGATCCGAGGTCTACGACCGTCTCCCCCTCGGTGAGCGACGCGATCGCCTGCGGATTTCCACAGCCCAATCCGAGATTCGCCACCCCGTCGACGCTCTCGACGTCGTCCGCCGAGTAGCCGAGTTTTGTTGCCGTCTCGGCGGCGCCTTCCGTGCCGGTATCTGCGTCGCCACAACAGTCGCCCGACGAACGGCACTCGCCTTCCGTTGAGTCCGTCCCCGTCGCAATTCGGGCGTACCGTTCGCGAACGATGCGTCGCTGGGTCGCTGCGTCGAGCGGACCTTCGGTCTCGGTCTCGGTCGGCTCCAGCTCCGGCTCGAAATCAGACACGGTGGGTCACCCTCCGTTCGATCTCCTCGAAAAGATCACGAACCCGCCGTCGGACATCCGCCCTGATTTCGCGTACCTCGTCGAGCGTCTTGCCATCGGGGTCATCGAGCGCCCAGTCTCGAACGTCGATCGCCGAGCGGTCGGCGTCAAGTTCGAGTTCGAGCGTCGAACACCCCATCGTCGCCACGTACGCACAGGATTCGAGTTCCGACGTCGTGACCGCACGTGGCGTTCGATCCGTCAGGTCGAACCCCGCTTCCGCCATCGCTTCGACGACGACGTCGTGGACGTCATCTGCGGGGCGCGTTCCGCCGGTGAGGATTTCGACCGCCCCTTCGAGACCCCTCTCTCTTCGCTCCCGCGCTGCGAAGGCGGTCGCCATCTGACTGCGGCCGGCGTTTCGAACGCACACGAAGGCCGCGCGAACGGTGGGCGAACTCATCCAGATTCCTCCCGGGTTCGGTCGAGCGCATCGAGAAGCGCACTCGCTCGATCGGTCGCCTCGTAGTATCGCCACGTGCCGTCCTTGCGTCGGGTGAGGAGGCCGGCGTCATGGAGGTCGGAGAGCGCGTGGCTTACCGCGCTGTCGCTGACGTCGACGACGGGCGTGATTTCACAGACGCACAGCTCCCGCCCGGCGACGACGAGAAGCCGAACGATCGTGTAGCGGGTGTCGTTACTGAGTGTCTTCAACGCCGCTCGATCCCGTTCAGACCCGGACGGAACGTTCGCGTGCCCTTCGAGCGTTTCGATGCGGGCATCGATGTCAGCGACACAGCATTCACCATCCTGGTCGGCGATGAGCCGCTCGAGCCGATCCGATCGTTGAGCCATGAATGAATATATGAACATCTATTCATATAACTGTTCCGGGCTGCGGAGAACGGAGCGATCATCCGGGGGCGTGCGCGGAGAATTGCCCATGCGAAGCGCCAATCACTACGGGATCATTCGCACGCCACGGGGGGATTCAGTCGCCGCATTTCCACCTCAAAATCCCGAGGGCGAAACCGATTCACCGTCCTCTCGAGTTCCGTCCGAATCCGGTCGAACTCGGCCGTCAGCTCCGCGTAGGCGTCGTTCTCCCGGAGTTCTCGCGGGGGTTTTTCGGCCTCCAACGCCGCGCGCTTCGAGGCCAACGCGAAGAACGTCCGTATCTGCTGGTCGTACGTCGAGCGGGTCACGAGCGCGTCGACGGTGTCTCCGAGCTCCCGTCGCCGAACGGGTTTGACCAGATATTCGTCGAAGCCCATCCCGACGACGTCGAAATCCGGCTCCACGGCTGTCACTATCGCGACCCGGCAGTCGTATTCCGCCTCGCGGATGTCCGAAAGCAACTCGTCGCCCGACATTCTGGGCATTAGCCGGTCGATCAGCGCGACGGCGACGTTGATCCCCGATTCGAGGACCGCGAGTGCCTCCCCACCCCCGTAAGCCGTCCGAACGGTGTACTCCTCGCTGAGCCACGTCGCGTAGAGGTCGGCGAGTTCGGGCTCGTCGTCGACGACGAGCACGATGGGTTTGTCGCTCATCGGGGTGACCCCACACGGGAATCCGAGCGGCGGTGTACATACCGATTGGTTCGATTTCGGCGCTCGAAACGGGTCCCGAACGGCGTTCGAAATCCCCCAACGGGGAGTCGCTCGGTACCGATCGCCTGGTGCCGGTCGCCCGTTACCGGTCGATTCGGACCGTCCATCGATCGGTCGCGGGAGGGATCGGGAGTTCCGAGAAGGCGACTTCGACCTCGTAGGTGAGTTCCTCGGCGTCGCCGCCGAAGACGCCGACCGGGAGCGTCGTCTTCCCGAGATACCGCGTCTCGGCGGTCATCTCGACGCCGTTGACTGTGAGTCTGACGCCGGCCGGCGAGCCGTTTGCGGCGTTCCTCACGGTCACGTTCGCCATCGCGTTCTCGCCCGCCCCGACCGAATCGGGAACGTCCGACCACTCGATCGAGACGTCGGGCAACTCGCGCGCCTGCTCAAGGACGCGCTCGGCGACGCCCGCCGAGAGGCCCGCGGCCACCAACCCCTCGACGCCGGCGGCGCGGACGTCGGCCGGATCGCACAGTCCCTCGCGTGCCAGTTTCTGCGCCCGTCCCGCCCCAACGCCGCCGATGGCGGCCAGTCCGACGGCTTCGGCGGAGATTCCGTGCTCGACGCGGGCCTCGATCTGCCGGACGAGATTGGCGTCCCGCGGTGCGGCGAACCGCTCGCAGAAGGCCCGCAGTGCCCCCAGAAACCGCAACCCGTTCCGTCTGATGACCCACGCGTCGCTCTTGAGTTCGCCGGGTGTCGTCCCGGACATGCCGGCCCGGAGGATCGCGAGTACCTTTCGGTTGCCGGGGTCTAGATCGCCGCCCTCGCCCCCGAGGACGGCCCCGAACGTCTCGCGTTCGTCCCGGCGGGCCGAGACGCTGTCGAACTCCGACGCGCCGGCGACGGTTCGGAGGACGCGTTTCTCGTCGAGGGGTGGTGTCTCTCCGTCTGTCGCCCGTTCGCACAGCGCGTGAAACGCCTCGGCGGTGTCGAGCCGGAGGTAAAACTGCGAGGCGAGCCGACCCAGCGCCGTCGGTTCGATCTCCAGGCCGGAACGGTCGACGAATCCACCCTCGACGAGCCGTTTCAGCGTCGTCGAAACGCGCTCGCGCAGGGAGGCGCTGTCGTCGTACTTATCCGGCACGCTCTGTGCCCGCGCGTAGTAGAAGGTGGTCTCGAGCCACGACATCACGTCCTCGATGTCGTCGACCACGCCGAGGGCAATCTCGGCGTTCAGGTGCGAATCCAGTTCCTCGGCGAGTCGCGATTCGATCGGCTTGCCGTCGGCGAGGAGCCGCCGATATCCGTCGGCGTCGGCCCCGTCGCAGACGACGTGGGCGTAGCCCGCGTCGTCGTAGCCCGGCCGACCCGCCCGCCCGAGCATCTGGAGGACGTCGAGCGGGCTCATGTCGACTTCGCCCTCGAGGGGGTCGTGCAGTTTGGTGTCGCGGATGACGACACAGCGCGCCGGGAGGTTCACGCCCCACGCGAGCGTCGAGGTGGAGAACAGCAGCTGGATCTTCCCGGCTTTGAACCACTCCTCGACGCGATCCTTGTCGCCCTTCGAGAGCCCCGCGTGATGAAAGCCGACACCGTCGACGACTGACTGGCGGAGGGTGTCGTTTCCCAACTCCTCGGCGGCGGTGTGATACTCGTAATCGCCGCGGGAGCTGATATCGACGTCGCGTTCGGTGAGTTCGTCCCGGGCCTTCTCGGCCGCCCGGACGGTGTCCTGTCTGGAGGCGACGAAGACGAGCGCCTGCCCACCGTCGACGATGTGCGGCTGTGCGAGATCGAGCGCCCGGTAGAGTCGTCGGTACTTGTCGGCGAAGGCGTTGTCGCCGTGGGCGTACGTCTCGACGGTCGCAGACAGCGGCACCGGGCGGTACTCCTCGCCGAATTTGAACGTGCAGTCGGCGGGGGCGTCGAGCCAGTCGGCGACGTCCGCGACGTTTTGCATGGTCGCCGACAGCGCGACGATCCGGGGATCACAGAGTCGTCGAAACCGCGAAATCGTCACCTCGAGGACGGCCCCGCGGCGGTCCGAATCGAGCAGGTGAACCTCGTCGATGACGCAGCAGTCGACGTCGGTGATGAAGGCGTATCGCGGCGAGTCGTGCTTTCGGGTCGCCGAGTCGGCCTTCTCGGGCGTCATCACGAGGATGTCCGCCCGCTCTGCGCGACTGGGCGTCAGTTCACGCTCGCCGGTGACGACGTAGACCGAGTAACCCAGCTCCTCGAAGCGGTCCCACTCGGACTCCTTTTCGTTCGTCAGCGCCCGGAGCGGGGCCACAAATAGCGCGGTTCCGCCCGCCTCGAGCGTTCGACAGATGGCCGCCTCCGCGAGCGCCGTCTTCCCGCTCGCGGTTGGCGCGCTGACGACGACGTTCTCGTCTCCCTGCACGATCGCGGGCAGCGCCGCCGACTGCATCCGGTTGAACGCCCCGAACGGGAAGGCGTCGGCGAACGCCGGAAGGACGTCCTCGACGGCGATCCCTGCCTCGTATTCCGTGCGAGTTGCCACGGGAGAGACCGGGGGTGCCGAACCTATAGGCGTTTCCGTCCCGGGCGGATTCACTGTCTGTCGAGACGGGGATGCTTCGACTCTTCATCACGAGAGGCTCTCAAAAGGTATCCAGCCCGACGAGACTCCCAAGCGCAGCTGCGATTCTGTCGGTGGTATCCGTTGTGAGTCGTCCGGGACGGTCGATGATCGTTGCGTGCTTGACAGTGAGAGCGTACCACGTCGACGTCCAACTCGGCTCGGGCGCTCTTTTCTCATTCCACGTTTCCACCGTCAGTGCGACGGCTCGCTCGCGCTCGGTCGTCGTCACGCCGCCCATGACGTACTCCTCGCCGTAGAACGGATGGTCGTCGTCGTTCAGGACGACGCAGGGTCGTCCGCCGTCGGGAAACGGGGCGGGATGCCACACGACGTCGCCGTGCTTGTGCGGGATCATTCGGCGCTATCGCTCCGTGTCGGCGGCGTCGCGCCACTCCTCGTAGTCTTCG
>CAZLHT010000084.1:0-6235 GCA_964559185.1 uncultured Natronomonas sp. | reverse complement strand
AAGCCGACCAGAAGCAGCGGGATCTGGACGATTTCGGGATCGACTACTCGATCACGACGCCGACGCTGCACCTGATGATCCACACGGTGAACAACGATCGGACCGCCGTCGCCCTCTCGAAGGCGTACAACGACTGGGTCGCCGACACCATGCTCGCAGAGTCCGAGCAGTTCAGGGCCTGTCTCGTCGTCCCGCCGCAGGACCCGCAGAGAGCGGCGGAGGAGATCGAGAGACGCGGCGACGATCCGAAGGTGACCGGCGTGTACATGCCGCCCGGATCCTGGACGCCGCTCGGAAACCACTACTTCGATCCGATCTACGAGGCGGCGCAGGATCACGATCTCACGATCATCTGTCACGGCCTCCAGATGCGCGAGGGCGGGTTCCCCGTGCAGGCCAACGGCGCGCAGACGTTCGCAGAATCGCACGTCGTCAGCCTCCCTTGGGCCGTGATGTGGGCGATGACCTCGATCATGTTCGAGGGCGTCCCCGAGCGGTTTCCGGACCTAGACTTCGTCTTTCAGGAGGCCGGCATCGGCTGGATCCCGTGGATGCGCTGGCGGATGGACGATCACTATCTCGAGTACACCGACGACGTGCCGTACCTGGAGAAGCTCCCGAGCGAATACATCGACGACAGCTTCTACTTCACGACCCAGCCGATCGGCGATCCGCGGGGAAAGAACTCCCACATCGCGGACATCATCGAGATGGCCGGTCCCGACAACATCATGTACTCCGCCGATCTTCCGCACATGGACTTCGACCCGCCCGACGAGGTGTTCACCCAGATCGCCGCCCACCTCGATCCCGACGACGTGCGGGCGATCATGGGCGAGACGGCAGCTGATCTATTCGATTTACCGGTATAACTCTCCGCTCTACATGGACGAACAAAGACACTATATCGCCGACACGACGGATCTGGGAGCGAACGGATCGAAGGTCATGGCGGAGGTGAACGGCCAGGAAATCGCGGTATATCGACTCGACGGGGAGTACTACGCGGTGGCGAACTTCTGCCCGCACCAGTCAGGACCGCTGTGCGAGGGGAAACGAAAGGGGAAAGTAGATATCGGGCCGGACGGGTGGGGGATCGAATACGACGAGGAGATATACGTGGAGTGTCCCTGGCACTCGTGGATGTTCAACATAAAGACGGGCAAGCATGCGGCGGACGACCGGTACGCCGTCCCCACCTACGACGTCGAAATCGAAGACGAGAAGGTGTACGTGGTTCGGTGACGTCCCGACAGTACAGTCGGGCCCGCACATACTCCGGATCGGCCTGATTCATTCTTGGTGATCCTCTTCCTTTCAGACGATCCTCTTCCCTCCAAAGGAACCGTTTCCTTTCCGATGACCATCTTCGCGGTCGAAGCCCTCATCGGATCGGACCTGAAGCTCGCCTGATGACGAAAGATCGATACCGGCATATATGGAGTCGTCCGGCCGTTATCAATTCTCGGAGTGATTCGATCACCGTGTGGTATCTTCCAATACGAATGAGTTTATATAAAATACGGATAGCAGTGGGAAACAGATGGACAGTAACGCCCCGACGGTGCCGCCGCCGGAACCGCCGGACAGTCGGGACGCGTGGTACGCCCCGACGGTCCACGAACAGTACGAGATCGTCCCCGGCGTCGTCGCGACCGTCGCCGATGGTGAGGATGCGTTCGTCTACGACATCCGGACGCCGTCGCTCTCGGTCACCGTTCGGGACGATTTCGAGTCGATTCGCGATCACTTCGCGAACGCGTCGATGAATCGACCGCGAACGCGCGAAGGGGCGGCCGAGCGGTTTTACGAAGGGTTCGGGGGAAAGTACGAACGGGCGATCGATCGGCTGACGGATTGTGCACCGGGCGGTCGCCGCCGGCTCGAGTACCACGCCCTCTCGGAGATATACTGTCTCGGGAGGTTGACGCCACACGCGCTGGACGATGAGATCGAAATCGCCGATCACAGCGGCGAGGAGTTGGTCATCCACCTGACCGATTACGCGCCCGCTCGAACCGGTATCGAAGATTCGAAATACCTCGGACGGTTCAGCGCCGAGCGTATCGAACGATACACGGTCGAATTCGCGGGATACGAGATACCCGTCGTCCGGTACCGAGAGCAACTCCTGGGCACCGATCCGTTCGAGCGAAAGTATGCGGTTATCGAACCTGACCGCCTTCCCGAAGACGATCGGCTCATCGACGAATGTAAAACCCGAATCTGGGGGGCGGAAATCGACGGGATAGACGGCGATACGGCGTTCGAAGACCGGGCGGCCGTCGTCAAAAAGCGGGGCGAGAGTGTGCTTTCGAGGCGTCTCACCGCACGAAACACCCGCGCGTGGATCGACGTGACCAGAACCCGGCTCCGCGAGACGCTCGCCGAACGCGGCCTCGGTGTGCCGCCGGTCGATCGACGATTCGCAGCGGATCGACTCGATGACCTCCTCTACTACGTGCTCCGCGACCTCATCGGCTACGGCCACTTGACGATTCCAATCCGGGATCCGAACCTCGAGGATATTGAGGCCAATCGCGTCGGGGAGCGGATTAAGGTCGTCCCGAATGGCGGCACGCGGGAGCCGACGAACTTGACGTTCGAATCCGAGCGGACGTTCATCGACGTCGTCACTCAACTGGCCGCGAACGACGGCGTCGAACTTTCCTCGAGCCGGCCGTCGGCGAAGGTAAATCTCGATCCGACGGGGATCGATCAGACGATCCGATGTGCGGTCGCGCTACCGACGATTTCGGAAGACGGACCGCACATTTCGATCCGAAAGCAGGCCTCGGACGTGCTCACGCCGGCGAATCTGGTCGCGGCAGGATCGCTCCCGACGGAGCTGGTAACGCTCCTGTGGCTTCTGTACGAACATCGGGGAGTCGTGCTGTTTTCCGGACCGACAGGTGCCGGAAAGACGACGCTCATGAACGCGCATATGCCATTTATAAGCTACGACGCGAGGCCGGTGAGCATCGACGAGGGCTCTCGCGAGGTGCTGTTGCCGCACGAGACGGGCGTGTCGTTGACGACGAGGGAACACCAGGACGCGTTCAAGAACATCTCGATGGCCGATCTGATGACCGAGACGAACTACCTCAACCCGGACACGGAGGTCATCGGCGAGATAAACACGGCGGAGTCGTTCGAGACGTTCAGCGAGGTCTTACAGACCGGCCACGGCGTCCTCGGGACGACGCACGCGGACGGCATCGAAAAGCTCGTCAACCGCGTCATAGAGAAGGGGTTGGCACCGTACCTCTTATTGGAGATCGATCTCGTCGTCTTCCCCCGACGCGTCGACGGGAGACGATACGTCGGGTCGGCCGTCGAATTGCTTTCCGAGCGGGAGGCGAAGGCGCTCGATCGATCGACTGAAACCATCGAAAAGGGCGGGACGACGATCCATTACAACACGATTCTCGAACGGACGCCGGCCGGGGAGTGGACGTTCGCATATCGTCATCCCGAACTCGGGGATCCGACCCCCAGGCGGGGACTACGAACCCTCGAACGCCTCGCAGAGCGAACGAACCGCACCCTCGAGGAGATCGAAGCCGAATTTCACCGCAAGCACGGGTACGTTCGGTATCTAGTCAGGGAGGACGTCTCGGAGATCGATACGTTGTTTGGATTCTTGAGCGATCTTCGAACGAACGAGGCCGCCACGATCGAACGAATTCAGAGACAGCGAACGGTGGTCGATGAGTAGTCGCAGTTGGCGTGCCGTGGCGGCTCGACTCGATCGCGGGCTCTATACGCTGTTTTCACGCCACGCCAATAGCCCGCGACACGATCGAGACCGCGATCGGTACCGAGGGTCCGGACTCTCGATCGGGTTCGAAACGTATCTCTCGCGGACGTACGGTATCTCGTGGCTGGTCGGTGTTGCCGTCGCCGGGGCCGCCTTTGCGTTCGTACTCGCTCTCACGCCGGACGGCCCGGCGACAGTCGGACGCTTCGTTTCGGCGGCGATTCCGGGGGAGAGATCTGAGATTCCGGTGTCGGGGACGCCTCTCCTGGTCGCTATCTCACTTTCCATCGGAGCGGCGGGAAAGCGGATGACGATCGCACTGGGCGGAACGTACCTCCGATGGCAGGCGAACGCTCGTCGAGCGGCGATCGAGCGGACGCTACCAGGAGCCGTTCGCTATCTCCAGGTGCTTGCCGACGGGAGTGAAGGACGAGAAGCGATGCTCCGGAAGGTCACCGAAGGGGGGGCCTACGGTGAAACCGGAGAGGCGTTTGAGCGCGTTCTAAAAACGGCCGCCCTCACCGGGAGCCTGGACACCGGTCTTCGAAACGTTGCCCGACAGACCCCCTCGAGGGAACTGTTTGCGCCCTTTTTGTTGAAGTTCCGCGAACACGCCAATCAGGGAACTGATTCGTTGCGTGGATACCTGCGAATGGAGTCGCGGATGCTGTCCCACCAACAATCGCGCGCGCGCCAACGAGCGGGGGATTACCGCAATCTCCTCGCGGAGCTCTTTATTGTGCTCCTCGTGATACCCGCGCTGGTGGTCGTCATCGTGACGGTGTTGAGCGTTCTCGGGTCGGGACTCTCGAAGTCTATCTCCCTCCCGGGCGAGCCGACGGTTCGGACGCTTCTCGTCTACGGAAACGCGGCGTTCATCGTGGTCGTGGGCGCGTGTACCGCGGCGGTCGTCGCACGGCTTCGTCCGTCGACGCACGGTCGAACATACGAGCGAACGACCGGATACGAAACGCTCCGGACGGCGCTCACGAGTCCGGCGAGCGCGGCGTTCGTCTTCGCGTTCCCCGCGGTCGTCGTCGGGTGGAGTCTGTGGGCGGTCGGCGAACCGCTGGCGAACGTCATCTTACTCGGCTACGCGGCGTACGGGCTTCCAGTCGGCACCGTCGCGGTAAATCGCGCTCGAATCGACGACATGAAGGACAGGGAAATACGCGACTTCATCCACGCAGTCGCCGGACATGTGAGCCTCGGTCGGCCGTTCGAATCAGCCGTCGAATCGGCCGCCGGGGAGGTGAACTTCGGTGCCCTCCAGAGCGACGTCGACGCGCTCGCGTTCAGACTCGGACTGACGACGGGAAGCGCAGACGTCGACACGCGCCGGGAAGCGCTCGGTCGGTTCGTGGCGCGCGTCGGGACGCCGCTCGCAGAACAGACCATCGGACTCGTCTCCGGCGCGCTGGCCGTCGGAAGTGACGCCGAGACGACGTTCGAGACGCTTCAAATGGAGATTGGGTCACTGTATCATCAGCGCAAGCGGCTGCAATCCGCCATGTTCGTCTACGTCGCCGTCGGCTGGACCACGGCGCTGTTCGTGATCGGAATCGTGGTCGTCGCCGACGCCCACGTCGTCGAGTGGTTCGCACGGTTTTCGGCCGATACGTCGGGTTCGGGGACCGCGGTCGTCCCGGGAGCCGACCGTGACATCTGGGGGTTCTACATCGTAACACAGGCGACGATGCTCGCCTGCGGCTGGTTTTCGGGAATGTGCTCTCGCGGACGATACGCGGCGTTGCTTCACTCGTCGATACTCGTCGTGATCTGCTATCTGGTCTTCGTCGGAGCTGGGACGATTTGACATCCTCCCCGAGGAGACACTGCTCGCAGTTCGTCCGCGGGCTTGTCCATAGATCTGATCCTCGCGATTCGACCGCGGGACTGGGTGGGTCGGTAAAACCACCACCGTATGGGGGATGAACGCTATTAGCATGGAGTTCCGTTGATGACCCATGCCCGAACCCGACACGAACGCCGCACTCGATGATCACATAGGTGAACCGAGCGATCAGTGGAAGGCGTATCGAGGTGCACCGACTGGATTGGATCTGGAATGTAACGGATGGCGTCAGGAGGCGGCGCTCCGTCTGTTGAACAACAACCTCGATCCGGAGGTCGCCGAGGATCCCGAAAACTTGATCGTCTACGGCGGGACGGGGAGAGCCGCCCGGAGCTGGGACGCCTACGATGCGATACTGGAGGAACTCAGAGAACTCGACGACGACGAGACGCTTCTCGTCCAGTCAGGAAAGCCGGTTGGCGTGTTCACGACCCACGAACGGGCCCCCCGCGTCCTGATCGCGAACTCGAATCTCGTCGGTAAGTGGGACGACTGGGAGCACTTCCACCAACTCGAGGCCGAGGGGAAGATCATGTACGGACAGATGACCGCCGGCTCGTGGGCCTACATCGCGTCGCAGGGGATCATACAGAGCACGTACAAAACACTGGCGGAGTGCG
>CAZLHT010000083.1:0-6238 GCA_964559185.1 uncultured Natronomonas sp. | reverse complement strand
CATGGTCGCCGCGGGGAACCTCGACGCCATGGAGAACATGCACCCCGCGCTCCGCTCGCGGATCAAGGGATACGGCTACGAGGTCTACATGGACGACACCATCGAGGACACCCCCGAGATGCGGCGCAGGTACGCCCGCTTCGTCGCCCAGGAGATCCAAAACGACGGTCGGTTGCCACCCTTTACCGATGACGCGATCGAGGAGGTCATCCTCGAAGCTCGCCGTCGCGCCGGGCGAAAGGGTCACCTGACACTCAAGTTTCGTAGCCTCGGGGGGCTCGTCCGCGTTTCGGGGGACATCGCCCGCGCGGAAGACCGCGAGTACACCACCCGAGACGACGTGTTGCGGGCGAAAGCGCGCTCGCGATCGATCGAACAGCAGCTCGCCGACGACTACATCGAGCGCCGCAAGGACTACGAACTCACGGTCAACGAGGGCGACGTTGTCGGCCGAGTCAACGGGCTCGCCGTCATGGGCGAGGACTCGGGGATCGTCCTTCCCGTCATGGCAGAGGTCACGCCGAGTCAGGGTCCCGGAGAGGTCATCGCCACGGGACAGTTAAAGGAGATGGCGATGGAGGCGGTCCAGAACGTCTCGGCCATCATCAAGAAGTTCTCCGACGAAGACATCTCCCAGAAGGACGTCCACATCCAGTTCGTCCAAGTCGGCGAGGGAGGCGTGGACGGCGACTCCGCGTCGATCACGGTCGCGGCGGCCGTCATCTCCGCGCTTGAGGACGTGCCGGTCCGGCAGGATCTCGCCATGACTGGCTCGCTTTCGGTCCGCGGCGACGTCCTGCCCGTCGGCGGCGTCACGCACAAAATCGAAGCCGCGGCCAAGTCCGGCCTGAGCACGGTCATCATCCCCAAAGCCAACGAACAGGATGTGATGATCGAAGACGAGTACAAAGAGAAGGTCGAGATCATTCCCGTCTCGCATATCTCCGAGGTGCTTGACGTGGCGCTCGCGGGCGAACCCGACAAGGACTCGCTCATCGATCGCCTGAAGAACATCACCGGCTCGGCCCTCGAACAGCGCGAGGTCGGGACGGGTAGCCCGAGCCCTCAGTAAGACGTGCCGCGGTGGGTCGCCTTCTCGGCGCTCACCCTGGTGGTGTTGGTGATTCTTTTGCTCGCGACCCGTGCGTCGGCGCGAGTCGTCGACGACCTTACGACGCGATCGAGCGATTGCGAGACGCTCGAAGCCCACGACGGGGCAAATCGGAGCGATGAAATCGGCCCCATGCGACCGTCCGCTGCCCGCGTATCGAAGCGAACGCTGTTCGCGAACGTCGCCGGGTCGCATTGTCTGTTCGCGGCCGTTCTGATCGCCGGGATCGTCTTTGCGGACATACCGCCCTCATCGCTCGGTGTTGAGACCGATCCGCTGACCGATGGCGAAGCGATCGCCGTCGGGACCGCGGTCGGAGCCGCGATTGCGGTCGCGAACCTCCTCACCGGCGCAATAGCCGATGCACTCGAGATCGATCCGAGCAGACCGCTTCGCGAACTGCTCGCACCCGAGTCAACTCGTGGGTGGCTCGCCTTACTGATCGTCGTCTTGCCCGTCGTCGCCGGATTCGAAGAGCTGTTGTTTCGGGGGATACTGATCGGCGCGTTCGCAGCGGGTTTCGAACTATCGCCGTGGATCCTGACAATCGGCTCCTCCGTCGCGTTCGCGGCCGGTCACGGCGCGCAGGGACGGCTGGGAATCGCCGTGACCGGCGGGCTAGGATTCGTCTTCGCGGCGGTATTCATCTGGACCGGAAGCCTGCTCGTCGTCGTGATCGCCCACTACGTCGTCAACGCCGCCGAGTTCGTCCTCGTCGAGGGGATCGGATACGAACCGTTCGGCGGCTGATCACCGATTACCGCACGCCGTCGACGTCGGTATCCTCCCCCGAATCGACCGATAATCCGGCATCGAACAGTCCGTAAAACGGTGCCGCTCCGCCGTTGACGGCCGACCGGAACTCGTCGGGAATCGCGTAGGCGTTCTCGAAGAACTCCGATTCGGTTTCGGGCGTCAGAAGTCGGCCGTCGCCGAGCTGGAGGAGCGCCGGCGCGGTCGATTCGAGCGCCCACTCCTCGCGTTCGATCCAGTCGGGGCCGAACCGAAAGAGGACGCCAAAGGAGAACTGTCCCGCCTTGACGGCCTGGGCTTTCGAAGGGAAACGGTCTGCCTCCTCGGTTTCGAACTCGGCGTCGCTCATCCACGTGACGACCGCTCCCTCCTCGAAGAGGACGAGATACACGTCCCACGACAGCCGTCGATCGAAGACCGCCCAGACGCTTCGCGGTCCGACGGTGCCGAACTCGACGCTGAACGCCGGGGCCTCGCGATCGGTTTCGTCGCTCGGTTCGTCGACGAGTCGACCCTCGTAGCACGGCACCTGCACGCCTCGGTGGTGATAGACGAGTCCCTCGATCTCCGTCTCGGAGGTGACCGCGTCCCAGAAGTCGAGCGCGCCGTCGGCTTCGAGACGGTCGAAGAACTCCGGGAACGATCGAACCTCGCGTTCGAACTCGCCCTGCGGTGGGCGCTCGAAGCCGTCGTCCATTAGCCCCGCACCTCCGGATCGAAAGCCGGGGGTCGGGTGGATCGATTCGGGTTCGGGTGATTCATACCGTCACAGGGGAGTTCGATACCGATGAGTGTTTTGTCCTCGATCAACGACCAAAGGTGGGGGAGTCCACGGACGCGTCCGGGACGCATACGGGCAAAATGTTTTCTCCGACCGTCGGCGTGAGTAGAAGTATGTCGACGACGATCGACACCCCCGCCGGGGACGAACCCTGTGCGTACTGTGGTTCGGAGATATTCGATCATGAGCCGATCTGCGTGCGCGATTGCACCGACGACTGCGGCTCACCGACGTATTTCTGTAACTACGCGTGTCTGTCCGCGTATATCGAGGCGACCGACCTGACGATCGGGAACGCGTGCGAGTGGTCCCCGGAGTAAGGACGGCAGCGAACGGACAGTTGACCCCGCGAAAGCGCTATCACCGGGACGACCTTATTTCGGGTATGTCAGGACGGGCCGGCTCGAGTTGCCCGGAGTGCGGCGGCCAGTTGGAGTCGGAGGACGGAGGGCTGACCTACCGCTGTCGAGACTGCGGTCGTGAGTTCGATTCGGCCGACGTCTTCCTGATTTGAGAGGGTCGTGCGTAAGGTGTTTCTACCGGACGAAATGATGTATGAATCTTCGCTTCCGAGCGGCTGAACGGCTATCTGCCACGAAATGGTTTCGCACGACCCTCTGGTCTATCGCTCGACGACGAGCAATGCGACCCGTTCCAACACGAGCCCTTCGAGATCGGCGTTCGTCGCCTCCAGTTCCGCCGCTCCGATGTCGTAAAAGGACCGAACCCGTTCTTCGTCGTACTCGCCCAGCGTGGCCCCGGGAAGGAGAAGCGTTTCGATCGCGTCGGCCGCCGCCCCTTCTTCTCCAGACCCGTCGACGGCGACGACCGCTGGCGTCTCGCCCGCAGAGATGCCCATCCGGAGGGCTCGATCGATCTGCCTTCGACCCGCCGCGTACAGCGCCATCTCGACGCCTCGATCGCGGACGATTCCGTCCCCGCGAGCGCGCTCGCGGTCGGCCAGCTCGAGTGAGCGCTCGAGGTGTCGCCTCGAAACCACGTAGCGGGTGTCAAACGCCTGAACGGTGACGTCGTGTTCCTCCCCGATTTCCTCGAGCGCGTCGACGAACGAACCGACGTCTTCGAACCGTTCGTCGTCGCCGTCTACGTTGTCGATGTCACCGCAGTCGTCGCCATCGTCGTCGATCCGGACGATTCCCTCGACGAGTCTCATGGAGAATCCTCACCCATCAGAAATCACCCAGACTGGCCTGATCTTCGCCGTCGTCCGACCTCGAATTCACGTCCGACGGCGCTTCGGGCGTCGCGGACGCGTCAGGCGTCACGCCGTTCATCTCGGGGTCGCGGTGGCCGGCCGCCTCGAGGACGTTCTCGGCGGTCCGTTCGCGACCCCGAAGCGCGCCCAACACGACGGATTTCTCGGCGTTCCGGAGGTCGGTCCGCGTCGCGATACCGGCGTCGTGGAGCCGGCGGGCCCGCTTACGACCCACGCCCCGAACGCCGGCGAGGTCGATGAGCTCCTCGCCGACGCCGTGTTCGACGCGCTTTCTCGCCTCTCGGATCGCGCTCACGCTGTCGAGACCCAACTCGCCTGCGAGCGATTCGGCGGCCCCGAGCAGCCACTCGGCGGTGTCGACCTTCCCGCGGATGTCGCCAGGGCCGACGCCGTAGCGTTCTGCGATCTCCTCCTCGTCAAGTTCGCTCGCCCAGTCTTCGAGCATCCGGGCAGTCTTCAGCGCCGAAAGCCAGTCCTCGAAGCGGCCCTCCTCGAACTCGCTTGGGAACTCGCCGAGGAACTCCGATTCGCGCTCGTAGGCCAACATCGTGTACTCCTCGCGGTCGCCCGAGCGCAAGTAGAGTTCGTACATATCGGGGGTTCGCGAGACAAGATGGTACAGCGCCATCGCGGTCGTATCGGTCGCGTCCTCGATACCGTCGACAATTTCGGCGGCGCTCATCGGATCGAGATACAACCGCGAGACGGTGTGCCCGAGGTTTGTCGCGTCGATTGCGTCATCCCGTTCGAGGAACCCGTTCCGTTCGAGATATTCGAGCGTCGAATCGACGACTCGCTCGAGGTTGTCCCCTCCGTCGGATCCTCGTCGGTACTGGGTCGCATAGAGCGTCCGATCGAGAAATTCGAGCAGCGCCTCCCGCGAGTCGGCGAATCCGGACGCGATCGTCGCAAGCAGGTGGGTCCGCATCGAGGGCTCGCGGGCGAGTTTCGACTCGACCGGCTCGGGATCGGCCCAGACGTACCGATCAAGGAGTTCATCGAGTTCGTCGTGGCTGTTTGCTAGCAACAGTGCCTCCCCGTAGGGATCCCGTCCCGGTCGGCCGGCCCGCCCCATCATCTGATGTACTTCGAGCACCGAGAGGGGTTTCATCCCGCCGGCGTCGCCCGAGTAGCGCCGCCAGTCGCGGACGACGACCCGGCGGGAGGGCGTGTTCACGCCGGCGGCGAGCGTGGGGGTCGCACAGACGACCTTGATGAACCGGTCGCGGAAGGCGTCCTCGACGATCGAGCGGTGTTCGCTCGAGCAGCCGGCGTGGTGAAACGCCGCCCCCTTCTCGACGCAGGCGGCGAGATCTTCGCTCGTCTCGGTGTCGGAGACGCCCCGGATTTCATCGGCCAGCCCCGCGAGTCGATCGCGTTCCTCGTCGTCGATCCCGTCTACCGTCGTCTTCGCGAGCCGTTTCGCGGCCCCCTCGGCGTTTCGGCGGGAGTTGACGAAGACGAGCGTCGAGCCCCCATCGTCGAGCGTTTCTCCGACGATCGCCTCGGTCGGCCGTTCGCTCGAACTCACGCGAAGCTCGCGCGTTTCGCCATCGCCGAAGTGTAACGCCTGCCCGTAGTGGACGCCCTTGCGCAGTTCGATCGGCCGCCACGTCGAATCGACGAGTTCGGCGTCGAGCCACTCCGCCAGCGTATCGGCGTTGCCGACGGTTGCCGACAGCGCGACTACCTGCAGGTCGGGGTTGATCCGTCGGAGTTTCGCGAGCGTCACCTCGAGGGTCGGTCCACGGTTCGGATCGTCGACGAGGTGGACCTCGTCGGAGATCACGCAGTCGAGATCGTCGACCCACGGTGCGCCGTTTCTGACGAGCGAATCGACCTTCTCGCTCGTGGCGACGATAATGTCCTTTTCGGCGAGCCATTCGCCCGAATCCTCGTAGTTGCCGGTCGAGACGCCGATCGAGACGCCGTAGTCTTCGAACACCGAGAACTCCTCGCGCTTTTCGCTGGCCAACGCCCGAAGTGGGACGATGTATAGCGCCTTTCCGCCCCGTTTGACGGCCGAGAGCATGGCGAGCTGTGCGATGAGCGTCTTTCCGCTGGCGGTCGGGACCGACGCGACGAGACTTTCTCCCTCGTTGACGCCGGCGTCGACCGCCTTGGCCTGGGGCGGATATAGGGACTCAATGCCGCCCTCGCGAAGGTACTCGGCGAACCACGACGGCACGCCCGAAACATCGGCAACGTCCATCGTTCGTGGATTGTGCGTCATCGAATGTAAATGATCGTATCGCACGCGAGGCGTATCAACACCGCCCCCGGTCGAGGGACGGACCCGAACGTCGATGAAAACGCCGGCTCCGCGGTCCTCGTTCGCGAAGGCGACCGATCACAG
>CAZLHT010000082.1:0-6315 GCA_964559185.1 uncultured Natronomonas sp. | reverse complement strand
GGATTTCCCGGAGGTGAGGATGACCCGGATTCGTCCTCTGTGCTGTTGGTGGCTTCGACGGTCAATACGCCCACGTTAGTGCTATCGACTGTGAGATTGTACTCGCCCGCCTCGTCGAACGTTCGATTGAAATTGACTTGCCCGGTTTCGCGTGGGGGAAGGGAGATGGTCTCGCTGTCGACCGACTCGCCGTCGACGTACAGGACCGCAGTGTGTTCGCCTCCTCCGTCTCCAGCGTTCTCGACCGTCGCCGTGATCTCGACCGATTCGCCCTCAAGGATCTCGTCAGTTCCCAGTTCCGCACCCGTCACCGTCGGTTCGGCCGCCGCCTCGACCGTGACCGTCCCGGCACCGACGCTATTCACGGAAACGTCGTACTCTCCGGGGCCGGGGGGTTCGAACGTGAACGTAACCGTCTCGTTTCCGTTCGGACCGACCGACACCTCCGTCTGCTCATTCACGTCTCCGTCTACGAGCAAGTCGACGCCGAGGGATCCGCTGACGTTGCCGCTGTTTTCGAGGAGGGCGGTGACCTCGACGGATTCGTTCACGCGGATCTCGCTCCGTTCGATCGCAGCATCCGTCACGGCGATGTCCGGCTCGGAGACATCGTTGTCCGCTTCGGAATCCGTCTCATTGGCTTCGGATACGTTATCGTCTGCTTCCGATGCGTTGTCGCCCGCGTCAGGTTCCGATTCGACGGTGAGCGTGCCGGCGTCGACGCCACTCACCGCGATAGCGTAGCTCCCCGCCTCGTCGAACGATTCGGTGAACGAAATCGTCGTCGATTGGCCCCCGAAGAGGCTCACTCGTCGTTCGGCACGCACTTCGCCATCGACCTGCAGTTCGACCGTATGGACACCCAGCAGAACGCCGGTGTTCTGGACGGTCGCGCTGACTTCCGCCGATTCGCCCTCGAGAATCGAACTGTCGGCGAGATCGGCGTTTATCACTCGAAATTCGGTGTGGTTACTCGCGGCTGCTTCACCGGTGACGACTGTACCGAGACTCACCGACAGGAGCACCACACTGACCCAGAGAACGAGCACTTTTCGGCCCGACATAGGTCTTTAACGTGGCGGTAAACACATTGTAATAGAGAACCAATATCGGATAAGTGAAACTTACTTCCCGGGGTTTTCGGCGATCGGACGGTCCAATCGCCGGGGATTCGAACGGGATCGTTATTCCTCGGGGCACCGCACGCGGTCTCGGGGACGGCTCTCGGCCGACGTATTCGGTACACCTCGTGTAGAATCGTGATGGGCCCTGCCGGGTTCGAACCGGCGACCACTCGGTGTCCCATCCCGACGCCCTCGTCGGCATCGGAACTATGAGCCGAGCGCTCTGACCACTGAGCTAAGGGCCCTCCGTCTCGGCGTATCCGCTCGGCCCTCTTTAGTCTGCCGGGAGGGATCGAAAGAAGGCACCGACATCGACCCTCCGGCCCACCGCTCGGCGAATCCGCCGCTAAAACGGCCGAGACACTGCGGGCGGCGACGGTATCCGCCCCGGCGAACGTCGCGGACGCGCTGGGGCTCCTTCGGGACGAACGCCGCGGCCGGCCGGAAGTCGAACGGGGTGACGAGGCGTGAGCGATATCCTCTCGGCGGGGCCGAAAAATGGACGCCGCCGCCAGGTCTCGAACCTGGGACAACCACGTTAACAGCGTGGTGCTCTACCAACTGAGCTACGGCGGCCCTTCGCGTTCGAACGTAGTCCGAATCGCCACATATGGCTTTCGTTTCATTGCCACCGCTCCGTCGCCCGGTAAGAGCCGATATCGAGTACGGTTTCGACGTGCTTCCCGCACCGACACGTTTTATAAATCTACGCCGCAACCGCGGGTATGTCGTTCGAATCGGTCGTCGAGGAGATTCGGGATCGAGTCGTCCCGAGCGAAGCCGAGGTTCGCACCCTTGAATCGGCCGTCGAGGAACTCACCGCCCGTGCCGACGCCGCCATCGAGAGTCGTTCGGTCGACGCCGACACGAAACTCGTCGGATCGACGGCCCGCGGAACGTGGCTCGCGGGCGAGCGCGATATCGACCTCTTCGTTCGATTTTCGCCGGATCTTGATCGGGCCGATCTCGAACGGTACGGACTCGAAATCGGTCACGCCGTCCTTCCAGATGGTCACGAGAAATTCGCCGAGCACCCCTACGTCAAGGGCGAATTCCGCGGCTTCGACGTCGATTGCGTGCCGTGTTACGCCGTCGAGCGTGCGACTGAGATCAGATCGGCCGTCGACCGGACGCCGTTTCACACCGCCCATCTCGAGGGACGAATCGAACCGATCGCAGACGACGTCCGGGTCGCCAAGGCGTTCCTCTCCGCGATCGGCGCGTACGGAAGCGACCTCCGGACGAAGGGCTTTTCGGGGTTTTTGACCGAACTGCTCGTGCTCGAGTACGGAAGCTTTCGAAAGCTCGTCGAGGCGACTGCGGAGTGGCAACCTCCAATTCGACTCGATCCGGCGAGCCACGGCGAGCGATCCTTCGACGACCCGCTCGTTGTCATCGACCCGACCGATCCGGAGCGCAACGTCGCGGCGGTTTGCTCCGCTCGCAACGTCGCCCGAGTCATCCACTACGCTCGCCGGCTACTCGCCGATCCACTGACCGAATACTTCGAGCGACGAACACCCGAGCCGATCTCGCCGAGTGAGGTTCGAACGCATCTCGACGATCGAGGGACGGCTCCCGTCGCCGTCCGATTCGAGACGCCCGACGTCGTCGACGACCAGCTCTATCCGCAACTCGAAAAATCGCTTTCCGGCCTCGAAGGAGCGCTCGATCGGGCCGGGTTCGACCCCCTCCGGAGCGAATGCTTCGCGGGTAATGATTCCGTCATGTTCGTCGAGTGTGCCGTCACGGAACTTTCCGCGGTGGTCCGCCACGAGGGACCGCCGGTCGGGGTCGGCAACCACGCCGAAGGGTTCCAAGAAGCCTACCGCGGGAAGGATGAGATCACGGGTCCCTTTATCGACGAGGACGGTCGCTACGTCGTCGAACGCGCCCGCGACGCGCGGACGCCGGCGGCGCTCGTCGAATCGAAACTGTTCGACGTCTCGCTCGGGCCACACGTCGAATCGTCGCTGTCGGACGACCACGAGGTTCTCTCGGGCGCGGAGGTCGCGACGCTCGCCGACTCATTTGGCGTCGAACTCGCCGCATATTTCGACCCCGTGCCCTGAGCCGTCACAGATCGTGTGCGTCTCGAGCGTCCTCGAGCACGTGCTCGGCTTTGGACGTCATCTCCCCATCGGGGTCGACCGGTTCGCGACCGTCGAAGACCTCGTGGACCATCCCGACGGAGTCCGCGAGCGAATCGAGCCCGTATCCCCCCTCCAACACGAACGCGAGAGGAGCATCGTGGCGTTCCGCGATCGATCGGACGCGGCTCGTCAGATACCCGAATCCCTCCGTCGTGACGCGCATTCGCGAGATCGGATCGTGGCGGTGCGCGTCGAAGCCGGCGCTGACGACGAAGAGATCCGGGTCGAAACGCTCCATCGCGGGATCGAGGAGGGCGTCGACGAACGCCGCGTACTCCTCGTCGCCGCTGCCGCCGGGGAGAGGGGCATTTAGGTTCGCCTTTCTGGCGTTCGGCCCCCCCGTTTCGAGGACGTCGCCGGTTCCGGGAAATAACCCGCGCTCGTGGACCGAGGCGTAGTAGACGTCCTCACGGTCGTAAAAGATGTCCTGCGTTCCGTTGCCGTGATGGACATCCCAGTCGAAGATGACCGCCCGTTCGACGCCCGTTCCCTCCCGATCGATCGCCCTCTGGGCGGCGACCGCGGAATTGTTGAAAAAACAGAATCCCATCGCTTCGTCGAACTCGGCGTGATGTCCCGGCGGGCGGCCGATCGAGAAAGGGGTTTCTCGGCCGTCGGCGCCGTCGAGGGCCTCCTCGACGGCCCAACAGGCCAACCCGGCCGAGGCGAGCGCGGCGTCCCAAGTCTCTTCGACGGCGACGGTGTCGGCGTCCCAGGTCCCACCGCCGTTCGCGCAGAACGTCTTCACGTGGTCGACGTAATCGGCATCGTGGACCGCATCGATCGCCTCGCGGCTCGCGAGATCACCGTCGTGATACGCGACGCCGTGTCGCTTCGAGAGTCCCTGACGGATCGCCCGAATGCGATCGGCGTTCTCCGGATGGCGCGGGCCGGTGTCGTGGTCCAGGCAGATCTCGCGGTAGCCGAACCTCATTCAAAGTACGGTTCGAGTTCGTAGTACGTCTCGATGTCCTCCGCCTTGATCGTCCGGCGGTCCGCGTGCCGGGCGAGGATCGCTGCCGCGGTCGAGACGGTGTCGGCGTACTCTTCGAGTTCGCCCGCGAGGACGGTTCGAGCGTCCATCGATACCCGATACCGATCGTCGATATCGAGTCGGGCGATCCGATCGACGGGTGCGACCGGCAGTTCCAGCCGATCTTTCTCGACCGGGGGGGCGTCGAAGTCCTCCGCCATTAGGGTCTTGCGGCCGTCCGCAGTCGCCGTTTCCGCCGCCGAAGCGGCGATGGACGCCCCACGATTTTGAATCCGGCGGGCGAGTTCTTCTGCTGCTCCGGCGCTGACCCGCAACTGCCCGGCGTTCCGCCGGATGACCGTATCGACGGGGGCGAACGGTAATTCGACGCTCATACTCCACACGGGGGCCGAGTCGGCCTTAATCTTTGCGAGGCCGCATCGTCCTAGTAGACGTCATCGGCAAGAAACCGATCGCCGTCGCGCTGGCCGCGGACGGTGACCTCCTGTCCGAGATGGACGTCCGCGTCGGTCTCGACGCGGACGGTCTCGTCGCCGCTATCGAGGATGATCGGATCGCCGGGTTGGACGACGGTTCCGGTGAACGTCTCCGGATCGCCCCCTGTCGTTGACTCATCGACCCCGTCCACGTCGTCTTCCGACGAAGTCATGCCGTCGCCGGGGGCGTTCGCCGTCGACTCGTCGGCGAACTGGTCCAGTCCGGCCGAGTCGTCCCCGCGGTCCGGTTCGGCCTCATCCAGAACGACGACGGTCGAACGCCAGCCGGCGGAGGCTTCGAGATCGTCCTGCCACCCCTCCTGTATCTCGACATCGGCGCAGAACACTTCGTCGCCGGGGGCGAGGTTGGCATCGGCTTTATCACCCCATAGCGCGACTCGAACGTCGCCGGTGTGATCCTGAACGCGAACGTTCCGAACCTGGCCCTCGGTGCCGTCGTCGCGGTCGAAGGTTCGCTTCGGGTCCGCTGACCGGACGACCCCGGAGATGTCGACCGTTTGTCCGATCTCGACGTCGTCGATGTCGTCGGCGTCGGGCACGAACTCGATCGCTTCGTCGAGTTCGTCGATCCGACTTCTCGATCCGACGTGGAGTTCGAGGCTCCCGTCGCGTTCGCGGACGTATCCGTCGACGATCTCGACGCTCCGACCCGCCGCGATTTCTTCGGCTCTGTCGGCCTGTTCGTCCCAGAGCGTGACGCGGATTCGGCCTGTCTCGTCGCCCAATGTCAGGTTCGAAACCCGGCCCTCGGTGCCGTCGTCGCGGTCGAAGGTTCGAACGGAGTCGGTGTCGAGCACCACGCCGCGGAGGGTCACGTCCGATTGGCCCATCGAGAGCGACTCGGCGGTGACGCGGCCGCCGATCTCGACGTTGATCTCGGCCTCCTCGTCGGGTTCGAGCCGATCGGCGCTCACCTCCACGCCGTTGTAGCCGTCCTTTGGCCGCCCCTTGATCCGGAAGACGTCCCCTGGGACGATTTCCTCCTCGGCCGCGACGGCGTCCTCGCCCCACAGCGCGACTCGGACCGCGCCCGATTCGTCGGCGACGTCGAGGTTCAACACCTGACCCTCCTCGTCCTCCTCCTCGCGATCGAAGGTTCGAAGCTCCCCGACGCTCATCACCTTGCCGAGGAACTTCACCTCCGCCAACCCCGCTTCGATGTCGGCGATCGTCTCCACCTCGCCGCCGTCGAGTTCGTGGGCGATGAGCATCGCGGCGGTCTCCTCGTCCGCCAGTCCGCCCATCTGTTCGACCTTCTCCTCGACGGCCTCACGGAACTCCTCCTCTGAGACGTCGGCGTCGAGGTCCGCGTAGATGTCCTCGATGGCGCCCATTGCTACGGAGAGCAAACACGGCCTCCCGAAAAGCGTTGTCGGTGTCGGTGCGGTTCGCGTCGAACTGAATGGAGCATACCGGACGCTGGTCCCGTCTTCGGATATATACCTTCGTCCCCCGAACCGTAACCCCTATACGTCGAACCCGGATACTGACAGGTGAGTCCTGGTAGGGTAGTGGACTATCCTCTTGGCTTGCGGAGCCAGGGACCG
>CAZLHT010000081.1:0-6369 GCA_964559185.1 uncultured Natronomonas sp. | reverse complement strand
CGGCGACGCGTTCGAGCGAGTCGGCCTGTATCTCGGGATAATCGTAGTTCAACGCCGCGACTTCGTCGCCGAGGTACGCTTCGGCTTCACGAACCTTGCCGTCGTTCGTCGTCACGTAACGGAGCATATCGGACCCTTGAACGGCGACCCGAAAAGAGACTCCGGTACGCCAGACCGCCCCAAAAGCGATACTCCCTCGATGGATACCCCTAACGCATGGGACTCGTGAACGAATCCGATCTCGAGTGGAGCGAGCTCGAAGCGGGAGAAACACGATTCAGACGGAAACAGCTCGGCGAGGCGACGGGGGGAGAGCGTCTCGGCTGTAGCCTCTACGAACTTCCCCCGGGATACGAGGCGTGGCCGTACCATTACCACACGGGGAACGAAGAGGCCATCTACGTACTGGAGGGGGCGGGAACGATTCGAATCGACGGGAAGACACATGAATTGAAAGACGGCGATTACGCGGCCCTTCCAGCGGATGAATCCGGCGGCCACAAGGTGATCAATGATTCCGACGAAGTCCTTCGGTACCTCACGATTTCTACGATGAACGAGCCGGATCTGACGGTGTATCCCGATTCAGGGAAGATGGGCGTGTACGTGGGGGCCCCGCCCGGCGGTCGGGGGGATCGTTCTCTTGAGGGATATTATCGAATCGACGACGACATCGACTACTGGGATGGCGAATAACGCCGCGGAACGGCGGAAGAGATCGGGCATCCGGGGTATTTGCTCTATATAGATCTATACAGACAAAGGATCACAAGTATATAGTTACGGAACGATCTACAGAAGTCATAGCATCATATTTATATCCATCTCGGCAATCCACAGGTGATGGCACCAAGCCAGTTCGACGGGTTGACGCGACGCAACGCAATCAAAGCGATCGGCGGCGCGGGGGCGTTCACACTCGCCGGATGTACTTCCGATTCAGTAGGTAACGGTAACGGTGGCAACGGAAATGGAAATGATAACGGTGGCAACGGCGACTCTTCGGGGCTCTCCGGTGACATTCGAATTTCCGGCAGTAGCACGGTTTATCCGGTCGCTCAAGAAATCAGCCGACAGTTCGCGGAGGAATATCCCGACGTACGTTTCAACCTCACTCGCGACGGCAGCTCCGGTGGCTTCGAGAACGTCTTCATCCCCGGTGACAGCGACCTCAACAACGCGAGTCGACCGATCGCGGACGAAGAGGTTCAACGGTGCCGGGATAACGGCTTCGAGCCGGTCGAGTTCTTCATCGCACAGGACGCACTTACCGTCGTTGTCAACAACGACAATGACCGGATCGATTCGATTAGCATCGAGGATCTTCAGACTATCTGGTCGCCCGATACGGCACCCGAACTGTGGTCGGACGTCAATTCCGACTGGCCGGACGAACCGTTCGATCTCTACGGGGCGGCGACCACCTCGGGCACTTTCGATTACTTCACCCAATCCGTCGTCGGCGAAGAGGATAGCATTCGCGCCGACTTCGAGGGGACCGAAGAGGACGATCTGATCGCCCAAGGCGTCGCCGGCAACCAGTACGCGATGGGTTATCTCCCCTTCGCCTATTACACGAATAATCCGGACAGCGTCAAAGCGCTCAGTCTCAGCCAGGAGGGCTCCGATCCCGTCGAACCGAGCCTCGAAGGCGCACAGAGCGGGAACTATCCGCTCGCTCGTCCGCTGTTCTTCTACGGTAACAAGAGTGATATTCAACAGAAGGAACACCTCCGAGAGTTCCTCCGGTTCTACATCAACGAGGGTGACGAGAACTACATTGCCGAATCGATCGGCTACGTCCCGAGCAGCGACGAAATGGTCGAGAACAACCTCGCCAACCTCGAAGCGGCGATCGATGGCGAGTACGAGCACGAGGCGTGACGTAACGGTCAAAAGGGAGGTCGTCTATTTCACATCCATAGCCCAACATGAGTGACGAATCAAAAGAGACGACATCGCTTCAACGCAGCGGGTTCGTCGTCCGAAAGGAGCGGCTCTACGGTCGACTGATCGCTGCGAGCGCGGTGCTGACGATCCTCGTGACCGTCGGTATCATCTTGGCGCTGTCGGGGCAAGCGCTCACCTTCTGGTCGGAGGTGTCACCGATCGCGTTCTTCACCGGAACCAACTGGAGCCCGATCATCAACGAAACCTACGGCGTCCTACCGCTGGTGAGCGGGACGCTCATCGTCACAATCTGCTCGGCCCTAATCGCGTTACCGATCGGTCTGGCGGCTGCGATTTACCTCAGCGAGTACGCGAGCGATCGCTCCCGGGCCATCCTGAAACCGGCCCTGGAGATTCTCGCTGGCGTACCGACCGTCATCTACGGCTACATGGCGCTCGTATACATCACGCCGTTGTTTCAAGGGATTCTGCCTATCTCAGTTACGCTACTTCCGTCCTGGCTTCCGCTTCTTCCGGAGTTCACCGTGACCATGCCGTCCCTACGGACTTTCAACGCGCTGTCGGCCAGCATCGTCGTCGGAATTATGATCATTCCGATGGTGTCTTCGATCAGCGAGGACGCGTTGAGCGCGGTTCCGGACAGGCTTCGACAGGGCGGGTACGGACTCGGTTCGACGAAATTCGATGTCTCCACGAAGATCGTCGTCCCCGCAGCCACGTCGGGGATCGTCGCCTCGTACGTGCTCGCGATATCGCGAGCGATCGGCGAGACGATGGCCGTCACGATGGCGATGGGGATGAGCCCCCAGATGCCGTACTTTCCGGACGTTCTCCGTAATCTCGCCGAATCAAGCCAGACGATGACCGCCGCGATGGTGCAGATCGCGGGTGCGGACTCGCTCGGCGGCGTCACGTACGAAGCGATGTTCGCGCTGGGGATGACGCTGTTCGTGATCACTCTAAGTATGAACGTATTTGCGGAGTTAATCAGACGGAGATTCAGAGAGGAGTACTGAACATGACCACCGACCAAGACTCCGATTTCCATCAGAGTACCGGTCTACGACTCGCGCGACTGAAGGGACGGCTCTTTGAGGTCGTACTCGTCGGTGCGACGCTCGTCGGGATCGCCTCATTGCTCATTCTGTTCGGCTACATCGTATTCGATGCGTTCCAACCGCAGACGGCGTCAGCCCGGTGGTATCTCCTCTATCTCGGGACGCTCGTGACGCCGACCGCGGCGTTCACGCTGTATGCGCGTCGACATCCGGCGGTACAAGCGACGAACGCGAAAGCGTTTGCGATTGTCTTCGGCGGGTTCGTCGCGAGTCTCGTTCTCTTTGCCGTAATTGACGCCGTTAGTCCGTATGATGTGTTGATCTACGCGCTCTTCGGGAGCATACCGCCTGCACTCGTGTACGCCTACGGCCACGTAACCGACGATCGCACCTACACCGGCCCGGCACTACCGGTTTCGATCATTCTCGGTATTGCTGTTGCCGCCGGACTCTACGACGTAGTCCGTCCCGTCATCGGGATCGCCGCACAGTGGATCGCGTATTACGTAGTGGTTGCTGTTCCGGTCGCCGGTATTATAGGCGTGCTCGTAACCCGACAACGCTCTGAGCGAAACGGAAGCGCCGCTGCCGGAGGTATCCTCGCGATGACACTTCTCGTCGTGGGTGGCACCCTCGCAATCGGCGTCGATCCGTCGTTCTGGGTCGTTTTCTTCGCCGCGTTCGTCGTTCCGGTCGGTTACGTCGTCGTCGAGGAAGTCCTCTCGGGGTCGGAGGGTCGAATCGGCGTCCTCGGCCCGTTCGTTCTTATCGGCGGCGCGTTATTGGGTGCGTTTGCCGTCGGTCAATTCGACGTTCAGGGGCCCGAGGCGTACCTAACCTCGGCCCTACTGTTGAACTCATGGGACGGTTTGAACGCGAGCAACGCGGGCGTCTATCCGCAGATCGTTGGATCGATTATCGTCGTCGGATTCATGATGATTCTGGCGTTTCCCATCGGTATCGGCGCGGCGGTGTATCTGGAGGAGTACGCACCTACGTCCGGTTGGGGTGGCCGTCTCGCGACGCTACTCGAGATCAATATCTCGAATCTGGCCGGTGTTCCGTCGGTCGTTTACGGATTGTTGGGCCTTGCCCTGTTCCGGAACGCGCTGGGATTCGGGACGGGAATCGTCGTTTCCGCCGCCGGAACGCTCGGGCTCCTGATCCTTCCGATCGTAATCGTATCTACCCAGGAAGCGCTCCGGTCGGTGCCTGACTCGTTGCGGCAAGCGTCCTACGGGATGGGTGCTAGTCGATGGCAAACCCTCCGTCAAGTCATCCTTCCCGAAGCCGTTCCGGGTACCCTTACCGGAACGATACTAGCACTCGCTCGGGCGATCGGCGAAACGGCACCCCTCGTGATCATCGCGGTCGCCACGACGACGTACTCGCCGCCGAGTGGATTGTTTTCGAGTGCGACCGCGCTCCCTCTCCAGATATTTGCCGCATCGAGTAACTCAATCCCGGAGTTCAGACACGGTATCGTTCCCGCCGCCGCAGTCGTCTTGTTGGCCCTAATGTTATTCATGAATACGACGGCGATCGTCATCCGGAATCGGTACGGCCGCAAAAACTAACCGATGAGAAAACGGGGGATCGCAGCATTAGAAACGCCCGGCGACCCACCGATAACATCGAAATCAACGGGTCATCGTTCGAGATCGATCGAACGTCCATCGAGTATCCGATCGACGATCTCGCCGAGGAGTATACGGTGATCATCGTCGCCCACAACATGCAGCAGGCCGCCCGCATCTCCGATACGACAGACGTCTTCCTCACCGGTGACGAACTCGCCGAATACGACGATACGACGACGATTTTCGAAGAGCGGGAGAACCAACGCGGTGAGAACTGCATCACGGAGGAATTCGGATAACCATGGTTCGAACAAATTATCGGGCCCAACTTGACGGGCTCCGCTCGGACGTTCTCGAGATGGGCGAACTCGTCCTCAAGCGCTACGAGACTGCACTGGATGCACTTGACACGAAGGACGAAGCACTCGCGGAGGCGATCATCGAGGGCGATCGCGAGATCAACCGGCTGTATCTCGAACTCGAGGGCGACTGTATCGACCTGTTCGCGCTCCAACAGCCCGTCGCGAGCGATCTCCGTTTCGTCGCTTCCTCGTTCAAGATCCTCACCGATCTCGAACGGATCGGAGACTTGGCGACCAACGTTGCCGGCTACGCGATCGCCGCCGAGCGTGACCGGTATCCCGAACTTGACGTGATGTCCATCGGTATGGAGGCGGTAAAGATGGTGATCGAGGCGATGGAGGCGTACAGGGACGGCGATCCGACGAAGGCTCGCGACGTCGCGGCACGCGACGATAAGATCGACCGGCTCTGTGCGGACGCGAGCGAAATCGTCGTCGAGGACCTCCTTCGGACGGAGTACGGCGACGAAGAATCGGAGATGATGGACGACATCTCTCGACATCTGTTGACGATCCGAGACATCGAACGTGTCGCTGATCACGCGGTGAATATCTGCGCAAGGACGGTGTACATGACCGACCACGACACGGAGTTGATCTACTGATGGTGTGACGGACGATCCCGACGGCGTCGTCGCGGACGAGGCGCGCCGAATTCACGAAGAGATACGCCAAAACGTCGAGACGTTGTCCGACGACGTCGACGTGTTGATCGACCGACGATTGCGCCCATGGTCTCCGTTCGAGCAAATTCAAAGGAAACGACCTTAAATGAGGTCTTAGTTTTCGGTTGAAGGAGACGATCGCCGCTCAGATGGCGAGCATCGCCCGGATCATATCGCGGGTTCCGGGTCCGAGTCCGACCGCGAGGATCGCGATGAGGAGAATGTAGGCGTATCGAGGACTCTCCTCGAATATCTCGTCGTTGAAGATCCAGACGACGAACACGGCTGCCGCAACTTTGATCAACAGAAACGGCCACGCGGTCCCGATTGCCTCCGATAGCCACGGCGGTTGAACGCTCTCGGTGATTCGAACCGTCGCCTCGTTGACGACGTGTTTCGAACTGTAGCTCACGCCGATACCCAACGCATCGGTCCAATCGAGGCTCAACACGTTCGCGATCCCGTCGACGGTGTGTCCCCACACGATGAGTGCGCCGACGTATCCCGTCCCTTCATTTATAAAAGGCGCGTACCGCTGGCTCGCCCACCAGAACAGGCCGGTAACGAGCGTCGCGCCGCCCAGCGTGATGATCGGAACAGCCGGGAAAAACCCGACGATATCGCTCGTCGCCGAGATGTACAGTAACCAGCCGACCGTTCCGGCGAGTGCGGCGACACCGATCACACCCACGAACGACTCGTAGGCCTCGAAGACACCGCGTCGAGAGAGGGTTACCCCGACGACGAGGACTGCGAGCGTGAAGACGAACATCACGAAGTAGATGAACGGGCT
>CAZLHT010000080.1:0-6384 GCA_964559185.1 uncultured Natronomonas sp. | reverse complement strand
CAGGTCCGCCGGCGTCGGTAGATCGGTCCCCATATGGATGACTTACCCACAGTAATATAAAAATCTTCCCTCCGAGGATTGAAATATGGGGGCGAAACCAACCCAATGTGCGAAAAAGTGGTGGTTGCCCCCGGAACGAGAGCGCGGGGAGAGAGTCGACCGGTGGAAAGCCCCGCCTGTCCGTTACAGCGTCAACCCGCGGATCGAGACGCCGTCTCCGGTCCCGACGCGACCGATAACTCGTGCGTCGTCGAGTTCGTCCACCACCTGCGCCGCGTCCGACTCGGGAAGGGCAGCAACGAAGCCCGTTCCCATGTTGAACGTTCGGTGCATCTCCTCGTCGGAGACGTTTCCTTCGGCCTGTACGAACTCGAAGATCGGCTGTGCGTCGAACGGATCTTCGACGACGTACTGGAACTCGCCCATTCGCTGGAGGTTCGTCCAACCACCCCCGGTAACGTGGGCTGCCGCGTGCGTTTCGCTCGCGTGCAGCGGATCGAGCAACTCCCGGTAGATCCGGGTCGGTTCCAAGAGCGCTTCGCCGATCGTCCGATTCACGTCGTGAGGGAACTGGGCTGTGTAGGCGTGATTACGGGTGACCGCTTGGCGTGCGAGCGTCAACCCGTTCGAGTGAATTCCCGATGAGGGAACGCCCACGAGGAGGTCGCCCGATCGTGCTTCGCCGTCGAACAGTTCGTCTTCGGTCGCCAATCCGGCGCACGCCCCAGCGAGATCCAACCCTCGTATCACGTCGGGCATGACAGCGGTCTCGCCGCCGACGAGTTCGATCGACGCACGTTCGGCACCCTCCACGAGCCCCTCACCGACGCGTTCGGCCGTCTCGTCGTCCGGCGTTTCTACCGCCAGATAATCGACGAAGGCGACGGGCGTCACGCCCGTCGCGATGAGATCATTCGCGTTCATCGCGATGCAATCGATGCCGATCGTCGAGTAATCCCCGAGCGCCTCGGCGACGAGTAGCTTCGTCCCGACGCCGTCCGTCGCGAGCGCCAGGTATCGGTCACCGATGTCGACGAGACCGGCGTAATCGCCTTCAAATTCCCCGATCGTGCCGACGAGCGCCGCGGTGGCCGCTTCGCTCTCGCCGATATCGACACCGGCTTCCGAATAGGTGAGTTCCGCTCCAGGATCCGAATCGTCGCTCATACGCAAACCGGTGGCCGAACGGAGCAAAAACGCGTCGGTTGAGTGTTGCGTCAAAACGACGGAAAGCCGACTCGGAAGATCGATACGACCGTGAGCAGCGCCGATCCGACGAAAACAGCCGCGAAAACGGGTTTGCTCCACGCGAGGACGGACTTGCCGTCGAGCGGGCCGAACGGAATCATATTAAACGCCGCGAGAAAGGCGTTTACGAGCACGCCAAGTTCGCCGATCTGCTCGGGAAATCCAGAAAAAAGGGAGAGAGGAAAGAACACACCGACGAGTGCGACGTTCGTCAACGGCCCGGCGACGGAGATGAGACCACCCTGTCGGCGCGTGATCCGACCACGGTGGTACACCGCACCCGGGGCGGCGAACAAGAAGCCGGCAAAGGCCGCGCCGATGCACAACACGAGCATCGTGTAATCGGCTCTGAAAAACGCGATCTGCCCGAACCGAACAGCGACGACCTTGTGGGCGAGCTCGTGAAGGAGAAACCCGATGCCAACCGTCAGGAGACTGATGGCGAATACTCGTGCGAAAAGTGGCGAAAATACTGCAGCGGTGAGGTCCGGAAGCACGCTCCGTCCGGTCGCGGCCAAGATGAACACGGTAAACGCGACGCCGAGCGCTCCCCACGCGACGGCGAGGTCTCGAATTTCAACCGGGAAAAATCGAATTCCGCGAATCCGAACGCCGTTCATCGAATCACTTCCGCGATGATCTCGGCGCTGTTGTGGGCGGCTTCGATCATCAATCGTGCGACACCGCTCGCGCCCTCGATTCCAGTGCCGACGAACAGGTAGGGAAGCAAGACGGTCGCGAAAAGTACGCTTCCGATGAAGCTACCGACGTTGGTCAGCGCGACGACCATGATGAGCCGAAATAGCGGCACGGCTTTGAGGTCGTGCCAGAGCTGTCGAAGTGGCGCTTCTTCATTCGACATGATATCGTTGAGCGTTGCGATGTCGCCGACGTTTACGTCGAGATAGCGCAATTCGACGTACCCGGCGAACCAGCCCGGGGCCAAAAGGGGGTTCACGCTCGTCAGCCAGGCGATGGCACCGCCGACGCCCGCAGAGCGCCAGTGTGCGCCGGCGATCTTCGCGAGGCCGAACGCCAGAACGCCATTCACGAGGAACCACGCGGCGAAAAGTCGAAAGAGCAGGTCGCTGGATGCGCCCTCGACGCCGGTGTAGGTCGCGATCACCAACAGAACGAAAAAGACCAAGAATCCGAGTGTGAACAGATAGCCGAACAGTTTGTACAACGAGACGCGACCGCCGGATGTACGGCCGGTGATCGTCTCCATCGACGGAAGGAGTGACGGCGTCTCGAGATATCGTTTGATTCCCTCTCGATGCCCCGCACCGACGACGGCCACGACGTCGTGGCCCTGATCGCGTAACGCCACGAGTTCGTGGGCGATGTACGCGTCCCGCTCGTCGATGAGCGCCTCCGCTCCGCCGGGCGAAAACCGCCGGAACTCCTCCATCATCGCGCCGACGACGTCGGTATCGGTCATTCGGTCGATATCGATCTCCCGTAGATCGTCGTCCTCTGGGGCGAGACGCTCAAGTGCGAAGACGATCGCGATCCCGAGACCGATCCCGAGAAGGAGTGCGATAATGAGCGTGTCAACGATACTGAGCAGGAATCCCCACCCGATTGCATCCGGTAGGAGGAAGGGACCGGCAACCGCACCAATCAGAATCGAAACGAGCAGCCCAATACCGAAACCGACGCCCATGCCGACCTCGCGGGGATCACCGAGGCCGACGGCGAGGCTGGCGGCTAATTTGAGTTTTTCGGGGAGCGAAAGTCGGGCCCAAAAGCGCTGAATCGTTACCTGAATATCCCTGTCAACGAGCGCGACGCCGAGTCCCAGTTCTTCGGCGATATCGATTGCGGATTTCATGTCCGCCCCCGGTTCGATATCGAAGCGATCACCAAGGCGCGCCTGAACGTACGATAGCATCCAGTACGCGAGGAATTGATAGACGGTGTTCCCCCTCAGGAGGTCACCGGCGTCTAGGTCTTCGGGTGTCTCGCCGCGGATTTGGCGGTACCGCCCTTCGTCCAGTTCGACGGCGACGATGTCCGGTCGTTCGGACTGGATGACGGACTCGACCTCCTCGACGCTAGCCTCGGAGACGTGAGCGGTTCCGACGACCTTGACAGACCCCCCCTCAGCCTCGCTACTCATTGTCGGGATCTGTCGGGCGAGGGGTTTACGTGTGTCGGGATCCACCTGAGTGGAGCACACTACCCGAATCGAAGGGACTTTTCTCCTGGTGTGTTATTTTTAGGCATGGTTTCTTTGGCCAAATCACGAACGGAGATGACCGAGATTCTGTTACCGAACGAGACGAACAATCTCGGGCGGGCGCTCGGTGGGACCGTCCTTCACTGGATGGACGTCTGTGCGGCAATCGCGAGCATGCGGTTTTCCGGACGACAGTGCGTGACGGCTTCGATGGATCACGTCGATTTCGTTAGTCCGATCGATCTCGGGGAAGTAGCCGTCATTGAGGGGTGCGTGTTCAATACTGGACGATCGAGCATCGACGCACGGGTCGACGTTCGGGCGGAGGACCCGACCCAGGGAGATCGCCGATCGGCGACGACTTCGTTTTTCACTTTCGTCGCCCTCAACGGCGATGGACGACCGGTCGAGGTACCGGATCTCGAGTGTTCGACGGACGAGGAGGCGAGACTTCTCGACGCAGCGATCGAAGCGCGGAGGGAACAACTCGAACAGGTCACGAAACGGCTCGGCGAGACGAACTAGATCGCCGACGTCTCACCGGACGACCGTGACAGGGACCGGCGATCGCCGAACCACCGTTTCCGCGACGCTTCCGAGCAAAATTCGCGACAGTCCGTCTCGGCCATGACTCCCCATGACGATCGCGTCGATGGCGTTTTCGTCGGCGTATTCGACGATGACGTGCGAGGGGCGACCGACTACGACCTCGGTCTCAACCGCACCTTCGAAGGCACCGGCCGCCTCGTCTAACAACTCCCAACCGCGCTCTTCGGCCTCCCCGTACCATTCCTCCCAGTAACCGGGGATCGCCGCCTCGGGCGGTGTATCGTATCCAGCCTCGGCAAAGTCGAGGACGTATAACAGCACGATTTCGGCGTCGGCGTGCTCGGCGGCCGCGTATGTAACGGCTTCGTCGGCCTGTTCGGAGCCGTCGTAGGGGATCAAAATCCGCATATTCGGCGTATCTCGGGGGCCGAGTTAATAGGTTTCGACACCGGTTCGTATCGCACCGTCTGGTAGTCCGCGCGACGGGTCAATCGAAGTCGGGGAGGTCATCGGGCGCTTCGTACTCGGCTTCCCAATCGATGTAGTCGGCTTTGAGCGTTCGGCTGACCGTATCGCCCAACTCCGCGAGCGCCGCGTTGATCTCCGAGACCGTTTCCCAGGATCTCAGTTCGGGGTGGAGATCCCGCTCCTTCCAGTCTTCGGGGATGCCGGGGGCGTGATAGCCGACGCGATCGGCGAACGAGTCCCAGAAGAAATCAAAATGGGCGAGCATACACAGATCGATCACGATTTCGAACTCCCAGTCATCCAGGTCGGTTTCGAGTGCCCACGCTTCGAAGGCCTGCTTCCAAGCCCCCCGTTCGAGAAGCGTCTCGATCTCTTCGCGTTTGTAGTCGGCCTCGCCAACGATTTCGGCGTCTTCGTACTGGTTCGGATCGATCGCCTCTAACTCCGGCGGATCGGGCGGATCTACGTGCAGGACCATATCCAACGTTCGCGTAGAGCGGGAATAATCGTGTCGTCTTGGAGGACGCCGGAAGCCGCCCGTCCGATCACGGGCGGATAGTTGATTACCGTGGAGATCATGCCCTCGATATGGCTGTCGAGATCGTGCCGCCTACACGGCGAATCTGTGAGTGCTGTGGTCGGACCGACGTGTGGGACGAAACCGTCGAAAACTGGGTTATCGCGGAGGAAGACGGTGCACAACAAATTGGAAACAAACACTGTATTCACGAGTGGGACATAAACGGCCAGTACAATCCGGTGGACGGGGAGTCGAATTCGAACTCCCGATGACCACGGTCTACGTCACCGCGCCGCCGTCGGTCGCATCGGATATCACGACGTCGCTGGTCGAAGAGAGACTCGCGGCCTGCGTCAACCGCTTCGAGTGTCGATCGACGTACCGCTGGGATGGCGACATCGTCTGTGACGAGGAGATCGCGTTGGTGATAAAAACAACTGCGGACCGGTACGACGATGTCGAATCACGGATCGAAACGATTCATCCGTACGACGTTCCATGCATCGAACGGTTCGACGAAACCGATCGCGCCGAATCGTTCGGAGCGTGGATCGACGAAAGCGTTCGGTGACGTTCGTCACTCCGAAACCGGCGGCGTCCAGTTGTGGTGTTCGACGACGAAGTCAATGAAGCTCGGAAACTCGTGACCGACACCGAGCACCTCCTTGGCAAACGCCGGTTCGGCGTAGTCGGTGAACCCGTCGGAACCAACCATCCGCCGTAACACTTCCCATACATCCGCCGACGTCTCGGAGAAGGCGTCGATGAACGCCTCCGGCGTATCATCGAACCGCTCTTCGAACGTTCCCCGGGCGCTTTCGTAGGCGTTCGACAGCCACGCGCGTCGGTGGCTCTCGTATGCGGTATCGTAGGCGGCATGCAACTCGTCGAACCCCCCGGCGGTCAACGGGTCCGTCGCCGAGAGGAACGTGAGAAATCGGACGATCGATCGGCGGGTCACCGGGTCGTTCGGATCGGTGTCGGAAAACGCGAGTTCGTCGATCGGTTCACCTGCCGTGGTCGGCGCCGGATACAAAAGCGCGGTGTGGGAATCCCCCGCTTCGGACCGCAAATAGATGATATACTGGAATCGATTGTGGCGGAACTGTCTGACAATATCGTTCTCGTGACTACCGGCCGGTCGGCCATTCCAGTTCGAAATGCCTAGATCGACGAGCGGCGGCGAAAACTCGTCCGGGGAAAAGACGAGAGACGCCAACTCAACGTGGCTCAACCGCGTGATGCAGGGGATGGCCGCGAGCGACTCGAGGACGCGTTCGCGATTGCCGTCGAGCCGAGCCGTTCGACCGCAAGACTCACAGACGACGCTTCTGCCGTTCGTCGGATGTTCCGGAGTGACCCTGGGTACGTGGTCGCCGACCGGAACGTCGGGGAGTTCGTAGCGGTCACAGCGGAC